>JBHOSR010000104.1:0-7272 GCA_042584405.1 Bacteroidota bacterium | reverse complement strand
TTTCAGTTTTTGCATCATGCAACAATGAAGAAAAAGACCTGAATAAAGATATTTCGGTTCCTGTGTCTGTGGTAGATTTAAAACTTCAATCTATTGAGAAATATATTGAAACAACAGGAACTGTAAATCCTGTAAAAGAAATTATCCAAAGATCCGATATTGCTGGTAAGTATAATCTGCTAATTAATCCTTTAACAGGAAAAAGATATGCACTTGGCGATTACGTTAATGAAGGCGATGAAATTATAATGCTTGAAGATAAAGAATACGAAAACAACATAAAGATTAACTCGCTTAAACTTAATCTGGAAATTTCGAAACAAACCTTTGAAAAACAGCAATCTCTTTATGAAAAAGGTGGCGTAACCTTAAGCGAACTGAAAAGAGCCGAGATAGATTTTATAAACGCTGATTACAATTATAAAGATGCCATAATTCGTTTAGAAAAAATGCATATAAAAGCTCCTTTCTCAGGTGTTATTGTTGATCTACCTTATTATACTCCTACTACAAAAATTGAAGTAAATTCATTAATGTTTAAATTAATGGATTACAGTAAACTATATATGGAGACTAACCTGGCCGAAAAGGATTTAGCATTTATTAAAACAGGGCAGAAAGTTAAAATAACAAATTATACAATTCCTGAGGATACATTACTGGGAACCCTTACACAAATTTCACCGGCTATAGATGCTGATACTCGCTCATTTAAAACTATAATTAATGTCAACAACAAGAGTTTATTAATGCGTCCAGGAATGTTTGCAAAAGGCGAGATTGTGGTAGCTTCTGCTGATAGCACTATTGTAATTCCTAAAAATGTAATTCTTTCAAAACAACGTGGAAGTACCGTGTTTGTAGTCGATAAAGGATTAGCTCAAGAACGAATAGTTGTATTCGGATTAGAAAATCCTGATGAAGTTCAAATAATTTCAGGCTTAGAGAAAAACGACAGATTAGTTATAAAAGGATTTGAAACTCTTCGGAATCGTTCAAAAGTTAAAGTTATAAAATAGTAAAACATTAACAGATGAAGAAAATAACCCAATTTTCGGTTAATAATCCTGTAACAGTTTCCATGATTGTTATTGCAATAATTCTATTGGGATACATTTCGTTTGGGAGATTAGGTGTTGACTTATTTCCAGACATGAACGCTCCCCGAATTTTTGTGGAAATAAAAGCAGGAGAACGTCCACCCGAAGAAATCGAAAAACAGTTTATAGAAAATATCGAAGCACAGGCTATTCGCCAAAAAGGGGTATCACAAGTCTCTTCAGTTTGTATGGTTGGTTCTGCGAGAGTTACAGTTGAGTATACCTGGGGTAGAGATATGGATGAAGCTTTTCTTGATTTGCAAAAAGCTCTAACATCGTTTAGTCAAGATTCGGAAATTGATGAATTTACAATAACTCAACATGATCCCAATGCTACACCTGTAATGATAATTGGAATGATTCATCCTGAAATTACTGATATGGATGAGCTACGAAAAGTGGGTGAAAATTATATTCGAAATGAGTTAATCCGTTTAGAAGGTATTGCAGATGTTACATTAACAGGTACTGAGGAAAAAGAAGTACTTATTGAAACCGAACAATATAAATTAGACGCCTATGGTTTAACGACCAGCCAAATCGTTCAGGAAATCCAGAATATGAATAGAAATGTTTCTGGAGGAACGATTGTGGAGATGGGTAAAAAGTATATTATTAAAGGATCAAGTCTGGTTGATAGAATTCAAGATATTGAAAATATTGTTTTAAGTTATAAACAAGTAAATACATCACAAAACCAGGTAAACGGTGCTAAAGCACCTATTTTCTTGAAAGATGTAGCAAAAGTCAGTTTTGTAAATAAAGATCCACAAAATATTGTTAGAATTAACGGACAGCGTTGTATTGGACTATCAATTTATAAGGAAACCGGATTTAATACGGTAAAAGCAGTTGAAGATTTGATGGAATCGTTTGAATCGGTTAAAAAAGCTTTGCCTGGATATGAGTTTATTATTGTTCAAAATCAGGGAGAATTTATTCAAACTGCCATTGATGAAGTTCAGAATACAGCCTTAATTGGTATACTCATTGCTGTCTTTGTTTTATTCCTCTTCTTACGAAGAATAAAAGTTACTGCTATTATAAGTTTTGCCATTCCAATTTCTGTTATTGCAACATTTAACCTAATGTATTTTAACGGATTAACACTTAATATAATGACATTAGGTGGATTGGCTTTGGGTGCAGGGATGCTGGTTGATAATGCTATTGTTGTAATGGAAAACATATTTCGAAATATGGAACAAGGCATGTCAGTTCGTGAAGCAGCTATTCATGGTACTGCCGAAGTTGGTGGAGCGATAGTTGCATCTACCTTAACTACAATAGTTGTATTCTTACCTATTGTATATCTGCATGGAGCTTCAGGTGCATTATTCAAAGATCAAGCCTGGACAGTTGCCTTTTCACTTTTAGCATCACTATTTGTTGCTATTTTGGTAATTCCTATGCTGTTCAATTTTGCTTATAGAAAGAAGAAAAAGAATGAAAAAATTAAATCCGTTCGCATTGGATGGTATGGTAATTTATTAGCGAAAATATTAGATAAAAAAGGTTTAGTAATAGCTTCAGCGATTCTTTTATTGGCCTTAACTGCATATATTTTTCCATATGTAGGATCTGAATATTTACCCAAAAGCGGTGCCGGTGAATTTAGTGTTGAGATAAAATTAAAAGAAGGGACACAGCTTGAACGAACTTCAGGTACTGTTCAAAATATAGAATCTATGCTCACTGATTTATTAGGTGAGAAAATTAACATTGTATATAGTCAAATAGGTCCATCAAGTTCTTCGAGTAATGAGAAATCAGTTTTTCAAAATGAAAACACTGCAATTTTAAAAATTCATTTAAAAGATGATTATTTAAAACAATCCGATTATATTATTTCATCGGTTGAAGAATTACTAGAAACAATTCCTGATGCAGAAATATCAATAATTCGCGATGAAACTGCATTGCAATCAACTTTAGGTACCGATGAAGCACCTTTAGTAATCGAAGTTAAGGGAAAAGATCTGGAAATATTAGATGAGATTTCATCAGAAATAAAACTCAAATTACAAGATATTCCTGAATTGATAAATATAAAAACAAATATTGAAGAAGGTGCGCCCGAGATTGATGTAGTTATTGACCGTTATAAGGCGGGTATTTATAACATGAGTACAGATAATATTATTTCTCAGTTAAAAGATATTCTAATGGGCAAGAATGCTGGGAAATATGAAAAAGACGGTGAGATGAATGATATTACTGTTAAACTTCCAGATATGAGTTTGGCTGAATTTAATTCTATTACTTTAAAAAATGGAATGAATGATGTTCCACTTTATGAATTAGCTCATATCAAAAAATCTGTTTCACCAAAACAATTATTCAGAAGAAATCAAAATCGAATTGGAAAAGTAATGGCTGATATTGATCGTTCGGTAGCTTTCGATCAGATTGTTGAAAATGTGCGTGAACAGTTAGCAACACTTGATATTCCGCAAGAATACCAAATTGATATTGTCGGTGAAGAACAAAAACGAAAAGAAGCAATGTCAAGTCTAGGTTTTGCCTTATTGTTATCTATAATTTTAGTTTATATGGTTATGGCTTCTCAGTTTGAATCAATAATTCATCCATTTACCATTTTATTAACAATTCCACTTGCTGGTGTCGGAGCTGTTTGGGCATTTTTTCTCTTAGGGAAACCACTTAGCATTATGGCTTATATAGGAATAATTATGCTCGCTGGAATTGCTGTTAACGATTCAATTATTTTGGTTGATGCAATTAATCAGTTTAAAGCTCAAGGAAAATCATTAAAAGAATCAATTATCGGAGCTGGTGAAAATCGTATTAGACCGATTATAATGACAAGTTTAACTACAATTTTAGCACTATTACCTTTAACATTTGGTATTGGTGAAAGTGCCAATTTAAGGTCTCCGATGGCAATAGCTGTTATAGCTGGATTAATAACTTCAACTTTGTTAACATTAGTTGTAATTCCTTGCGTTTATTATGTTTTTGAAAATATAAGAATAAGACTATTTACTAAGAATAATGTTTAAACGAAACCCGTCTGTCATTAGGCAGGCTAGAAAAGAATAGAATGAATTTCATTATAAAAAGAAAAATACTTATTGCAATGCTCTTTATAGGGCTTACTATGCTGGGCTATATTTCATATAAACAGCTTCCCGTTGAGCTCTATCCTAATGCAACATATCCAATGCTTTTTGTGCAGGTAGGAACTCCTTTAGAAGTTGATCCAAAATATATGGAGAATCAGGCTATTATTCCACTGGAAGGAGCCATAGGTACATTGGAAGGTGTCGAAAAAATTGAATCCACGGCAGGCCAGCAATCAGGAACTATACAAATATCATATCAAAAAAATACGGATTTAAAATTTGCATATTTAAAACTGGTCGAAAAAATCGATGAGGTTAAGAATACATTACCCAATGAATTTCAGGTACAAACCTTTAAGTTTGATCTTGAACAATTGAACAATATGTTTATGACTCTTCAAGTGCGTGGAAGTGGAGGTGTAAATAGGGTTCGTCAGGTTACAGATCGTGAAATCATCAATAAAATAAAAAACATCGATGGTATTGCTAATGCAGAAGTTTTTGGTGGACGCAAAAAATCCATAGAAATAATTTTACATCAGGATATTTGCGATAGTTATGGCATTTCTCCTGCCGATGTTCGCACAGCATTAAACAACTCCAGTAAATCTAGAACTTTCGCAGGAAAAGTTACTCATGAAAATCAATTGCATTTTGTAAATGTTATTTCAGAATTTGATGATATTCAGGATATACATGATTTGATAGTTAAAGAACAAGGTAAAATTAAGCTCAATGATATTGCTGCTATTCACTATGGTGTAAAAGAACTAGATACATATAGCCGTGTAAATGGTAAAGAAAGTGTTACTATTTCATTAACAAAAGATTCGCAAGCCAATGTAATAGCACTTGCTAATAAAGTAATTGAACAAATTGAAATTTTAAATAAAGAATTAATAGGAAAAGATATTGAACTGGTTGTGCAGACAAATAATGCAGAAACCATGGAAGATAATATCGATTCAATTATCCAATTGGCATTGATTGGTGGTTTGCTAGCAATATTTATTCTATGGATTTTCTTGAAAAATTTCAGACTTGTAGTTGCCATCGCTCTGGCAATTCCAATATCTGTTTATACAGCCTTTAATTTCTTTTATGCCTTCGGAATAACTATTAATAGTTTAACCTTACTAGGGATGGCTCTCGCCATTGGTATGCTACTCGATAATAGTGTAGTAGTATTAGAAAATATATATCGACTTGCTTCTAAAAAAATGCATCCCGATCAGGCTGTATTACAAGGTACCAAGGAAGTATGGCGCTCAATTTTCGCTGCTACTTTAACTACCGTTACAGTATTCTTGCCATTCGTCTTTTCTACAAATTTCATTATCGAATTAATTGGAAAGAACATTGGTGTTTCGATTATATCTACATTACTTGTATCATTAGTTGTAGCTTTATTGCTGGTTCCTATGATTACACATACATTTTTAAAGATGCGTAATAGTGATAAGCCTTTACAATTTGAAAAAATCTCGTATCATAACCGATTGATTCAGATATACATGGTTTTACTAAAAACATGTATGCGAAAGCCAGGCAGAACTATCTTAGGAGCACTCATTATCTTTTTTGTAACCCTTTTGATTAGTCTTGGAATAAGTTTTATTTCGACTCAAGAAGCAGAAATAAAGGACATTACCTTATATATAACATTACCAAGTGGTACTACATTGGAAAATACAGATATTCTAGTAGCTGAAGCAGAAAAAAAACTGGAAGATCTGGAAGAAAAGAAAGATGTATTAAGTCAGATTTATGAAGAAGAAGCTATTTTAACAATAACTTTAATTGATGATTACAAGGATATTAGAAATTTTTCAATTCCTAAAATTAAAAATGAAATTCTTGATCGAGTTGAAGAATTAAATCCAGCAGAATTTAGTTGGGATCCACCTGCTACCGGTAGACGTTTTGGAGGGAATACCTATGATGATGACAATGAATTTGCACGTATGTTAGGAATTGGAACTGCTCGCGAAAAAGTCATCATAAAAGGTCAGGATTTTGATAAAATGCTTAATCAGGCTAACGATGTAAAATACTACCTGGGTCAACTTACTTCTGTTGAAAAAGTTGATATTCGAGTACCTGATAAACGCCCTGAGTTAATGCTTAATTTCGACAAACAATTAATGGCTTTATATGATATCCCTGTTACCTCTGTTCTATCGGAATTGAACTCTTTTCAACATGAATTTTCGAGCGGTGTTAAATTTAAAGAGGGAACAGAAGAATATGATATTCTGATTAAAACAGTTGGTTATGATAATCAGAAAGAACGCAACATAAAGGATTTAAAAGCTTTATCAATTCGCGGTGGACAAGGATCTCAGTTTGATTTGCAGGAAATTAGTAAATTCAATTTTACTGAAGGATTATCTACAATAAAACGAACAAATCAAGAAAAGCAACTCGAAGTAGTGTATCAATTTATTGCTGAAGTGCAAGATGAAAAAGATCTATTAGAAGCTGCAAGACTTGAAATTGATGAATTGGTTGAAGGTATGACATTACCATCAGGACTTGCATTGGAAATAATTCATGAAGAAGACGATCTAGGAGAATTTGCATTCTTATTGCTAATGGCTTTTATCCTTATATACATGATCTTATCATCGGTATTTGAATCATTTTCCGTTCCAATTGTAATGATGTTTTCAATACCTATGGCAGCAATAGGATCTTTAGTGCTTCTAATTCTTACAGGAACATCATTAATGAATACCAATGTATTAACAGGGTTATTGATCTTATTGGGAATAGTCGTCAACAACGGGATCATATTAATCGATTATTCGAGAGTGTTGCGAAAACGTGGTTACAGCGAATCACGTGCATTAATGATGGCTGGATTAGCACGAGTACGTCCCATTTTAATTACAGCTATTACAACAATAATAGCTTTAATACCATTGGCTTTGGGTAAGGCAGAATATGTTGCTTTAATTGGAGTTCCTTTTGCCATAACTATTATAGGTGGATTAACAATAAGTACTTTACTTACTTTAGTTTTTATACCAACCTTAAATTCTGGCTTACAAACATCGATAAAATGGATGCAAGAACAAAAACCA
>JBHOSR010000103.1:0-7326 GCA_042584405.1 Bacteroidota bacterium | reverse complement strand
CAGAAACATTTATATCATTATCTGCAGGAGAATAAGTATTAACAATAGGTGCTGATTCATCTCCTGTTGTATAGTTCCATGAAGTTGTACCTGTTATTCCTGCAAAATCGTTACCACTGGCATCTGTAATTGCAGTTGAAGCTATTTGCACATAATAGTCGTTGGTACCTACAAAATCAGTAGAAGGATTAATTGTAACTGTATTTGTGTTTATAGTTACTCGAGCATCTGAAACATCGAACGATTCATGTGTTGAAGCAGTTGTTGCATTTACTATGCTCACTAATCCGGTACCTTTTATTACATCTTCATTAAATGTTAGCTCAAGATCTGTAACAATTGATACCCCTGTTGCATCGTCTACAGGAGATAGTGAAGAAACAGTTGGTGGATTAATATCTTCTACTGTAAATGTCCATTCTGTAGTTGAACTTATTCCACCATAATCATTACCGGACTCATCCTGGAATGCTCCATTTTCTACTAATACATAATACTCTGATTCACTGGCAAAATTAACAGAAGGATCAATAGTAACTTGATCAAACGCAACTGTTACTTGTGCTGATGCAACTGAAATTATTTCATGCGTCGCTCCAGCTGTAATATCATAAATTGTAATATTACCCGATCCTTTGTCAACATCTTCATTAAATGTGATTACTAAATTAGAATTGACAGAAACATCTATTGCATTATCTAACGGTGATAAAGTATTTACAATTGGGGCAGTAAAATCTCCTGTTGTAAAGTTCCAGGTTGTTTGATCCGCAATACCACCAAAATCATTTGCATTTGTACTTTCATCAACTAAAGCACCCGAGGCAATTAAAATATAATAATCTGTTTGATCTACAAAATCAATTGAAGGATTAATTGTAACTACATTAGAAGCTACAATAACCTGTCCGGATGTTACATCAATCGTTTCATATACTGTATCTGCAGTAGCATTCCTAATGATAATATTACCCGTTCCCTTGGCTACATTTTCATCAAAAGTGATTTCAAGGTCGGTTGTTAATGTAATATCTATTGCATTATCTAACGGCGAAACTGCAGTTATTACAGGTGGATTTAAATCTTCAGTTAAGAAATTCCAGTCTGTTGATGCTGTTATGCCATCAAAATTATTACCGGCTAAATCCTGGAATGTACTTTGACCAACCAATATATAATAATTAACCTCACTTTCCAGATCAACAGATGGATTAATTGTAGCTACATTAGAAACAACCGTAACCTGTCCGGTAGTGACATCTATTACTTCATATTCAAGGTCCGCATCAGCGTCCATGATAGTAATTGAGCCAACGTTTTTATTTACATCCTCGCTAAATGTAATACTCAGATCAGTATCAACAGCTATATCAACAGCACCATCAACTGGGCTAACACTATTTACCGTAGGAGCTTCAACATCAGCTGTAGTAAACTCCCAGTCTGTTGTTGATGATATTCCAGCAAATCCATTTCCGAGATCATCAATAAATGCTTGAGCATCTATAAGTACATAGTAAGTTGTTTCACTATCGAAATCAATAGAAGGATTAATGGTTACTGTATTTGTTCCATCTCCACTTAAGGTTGTAACATCAATTGACTCAAATAGAGCATTATCACTTTGATATCTAATTTCAAGATAATATCCAGTATTTAAATTAACAATTTCGTCGAATGTTATTTGCAGATTTTCTGTAACTGAAATATCTATAGCTCCATCTAATGGAGATAAAAGAGTAATTTCAGGACCAGAAGCATCATATTCAATTGTAAATTGATCGGATGCAATATTTCCATTTCCAGCAATGTCTGTAACCTCATCAGCTAATATATCAACAGTTACTGTTCCATCCGCTGTTGGAGTTATGTTAGCAGTCCAAACCGTATCAGGGGTAACATTAGAAACATTATTTACTGTTCCATTTCCAACGGTAATATTTCCTGTAACCAGATCAACTATTCCCTCATTAAAGGTAATTGTTACATCAAATGGGGATGAATTTGTAGGATCTGATTCTGCTGTTGTAATAATAACTGTTGGTGATGTAATATCATATTCAAGTGAAATTTGATTAGATACTTCATTACTATTACCTGCGAGATCTTGAGCAACACCTGCAGGTACAATTACATCAACGTCTCCCTCTCCAGCTGGTGTAATATCAACAGTAAATGTAATATTATCGCCGGTACTTAAATTCGATGGAGTACCATTTGTAACAGAAACATCACCTGCAGTAAAGTTTTGAACTTGCTCGTTAAATGTTATAGTAACCGAGAAAGGAGAAGAATTTGTAGGACTTGCCTCAGCAGTTGAAACAACTACAGTTGGTTCTGCTACATCCTCTGTTGTAAAGTTCCATGTTGTTGAACCTGAAATACCTGCAAAATCGTTCATATTTGACGATGTATCCGTTATAACACCACTGGCCATTTCCACATAATAAACAGATTCTCCATCGAAATCAATACTTGGATTTATAGTTACAGTATTTTCAATTGCAGTAACCTGTCCTGATAGAACATCAATGGTTTCATGTACAGTTGGACCAGCAGCATTTGTAATTACGATATTACCAGCTCCTTTAGTAATAGGTTCATCAAATGTTATTTCCAAATCAGAATCTATAACAACATCTATTGCATCATCGGCAGGAGATAAATTATCTACTATTGGACCTGCAACATCTTCTGAAGTAAAATTCCAGGTTGCTGGATTTGAAATTCCTGGGAATGCATTTGAAGTTGCATCTTCGAAAGCACCATCAGCGATTAAGATATAATAATCTTTTTCACCATCGAAATCTGTACCTGGATTTATTGTAACTACATTGTTCACAATGCTAACTTGACCACTTGTTACATCAATCGTTTCATGTGTTGTGGCATCTGTTTCATTTTCTATTGTAATATTTCCAGTACCTTTTATTACATCCTCACTAAATGTTATCTCCAAGTTAGTTGTTAATGAAACATCAACTGCATTATCAGAAGGTGAAGTTGAAGTAATGTATGGATTATTTACATCTGCTGATGTGAAATTCCATGTTATCTTATCACTAATACCAGCAAAACTGTTACCTGCATCGTCGTCGAAAGCAGAAGATGCTATTTGCACATAATAATCTGTAGCACTTGATAAATCACTTGTAGGATCGATGGTAATTGTTGAAGTTCCATCTCCACTTATATCAATTGTAACATCAAATGTTTCTACTAAAACATCTCCTGTAGTTTCGTACAACGAGATATTACCGCTAACAGCATTTACAGGTTCATCAAAGTTAATTTCAAGGTCAGCAGAAATTGAAACATCAGTTGCATCGTCGGCAGGACTATAAGTAGCTATTGGATTAGCATTATCAAATGTGATGCTATATTGTATTGCAGCTGTATTACCATTTCCTGCAGCATCAGTAGCAGCGTCAGCATCTACATCAACTGTAACTGTGCCGGCTCCAGTTGGAGTTATATCAGCTGTCCAAACCTGGTTTGGAGTTGGATTCAATAAATTACCAGCAGATCCATTACCAACAGTTATGTCAGTAAGATCAAAACCACTCATATTTTCATTAAACGTAATTGTAATCTGGAATGGTGTTGTGTTTGTTGGATCCGTTTCAGCAGATGTAATTGTAACAGTAGGATTAGTACCATCATAAACAATACTGAACTGAGAGGCTGCCGTATTTGGATTACCTGCATAATCGTATGCTTTACCAGCATTTAAATCGACAGTAACTGTGCCATTTGTTGTAGGAGATATTTCTACTGTAAATGTTGTATCCGTTTTAACTTCGATAAAGTTTCCTGCTGCACAATTACTTAATGTTAAATCAGTAAGTGCAAAGTCAGTAACCCCCTCATTAAATTCAATGGTTAATATAAATGGATCTGTATTCGTTGGATCTAATTCTGTTGAAGTTAATGTGACATCAGGATCAGTACCATCATATAAAACTGAATATTGCGTTGCTGCATCATTTCCATTACCAGCTGCATCATTTGCAACACCTGCATTAATATCGACAGTTACTAAACCATCACCTGCTGGAGTTACTATTACATCATATTCAAGGCCAACAGTTTGCTCAACAAAACCCGTTACACTGCCATTTCCTACAGTAATATCTCCGCTAACAAAACCCGATATTTCTTCGTTGAAAGTAATTGTAATATCAACATTGGTATTTGTAGGATCTGGTTCAGTTGAAGTTATTGCAACAGTTGGATTTGTACTATCGAATTCAATAGCATATTGTGTTGCTGCTGTATTATCATTTCCTGCAGCATCTTTAGCAACTGCACCGGCAACATCGACTGTAATTTCTCCTTGACCTGTAGGAGTAATATCAAAAGTAAATTCTGGATTAGCTGCAGTATTAAAATTACTTACTGTGCCATTGGTTACATCTATTTCCCCACTTACAAAGCCAGTAACAGTTTCGCTAAATGTAACTTTAAATGGTATTGGACTTGCATTAGTAGGATCCGATTCTGTAGTAGTAATAACTGTTGTAGGAGCTGTTCCATCAACTCCTGTATAATCAGCAAAATTAGATAATCCTGTTACATTAAGAATATTGCTACCAGCATTAACAATTGAGTATACTTCGCGTGCTGCACCGTCATATTCTGCAGCATAAATGTCTACTTCAGTTCCAACTACATCTGCCTGTAAATAATTGAAATCTGCGCTGTATACAGGTGATGTAATTCCAGAAGATGTTAATGTCCAATATCTCGTTAAGTATTCCGAAGGACTTGTATTTTCAGCATGTTTTGCATCAGTTACATGTGCTCCTACCCAAGCTGAAGAAAAACCTCCAGTACCTGTTAATTCAAAATCAACTGGTGAATATTCAGGAGTTCCTGTCACTTCACCTATAGGAAATGTAAAAGTTCCTGTTGAATTTATAGCTTTTCTTAATGATCCCGTATTATTAATAACAATCATTCTGGTTGAACTAAAGGTTCCCGATACAGATCCATTATAACCCATATTTAGATTATTACTATTTAATGTGAATAACCCATTTGTTAAGGTTAGAATATTCCGCACTCCAATACTGGAAGATAAACTCAATCCTGATGTATTATTAATGGTTAAATTCTCAAATTGTGTTGATGCACTACCTGTAATGTTTTGTAGTGCAGAACCATTAAATAATACTAAACCATCGGTATTTAAGTTAATCATAACACCTCCTGAAGAAGCATTGTTTATCCAATCTCCTTCTAATTCAATCTTTCCATCCAGATCTACTCTTCCGTGCGTGCCACCATCTGTGGCGTTAGTATAATCGGCTCCTGATCCGGTTATTTTCATTATAGCACCCGTATTTACTATCATTTTGGCACCATTATTAACTACGCCTGTTTGCGCAAAAACAGACGATACCAGGAATCCAAAACATATCATTAACATGAAATGCTTTGCTTTTTTGGATCTAAAAAAATCGGCTAACGAGATCATATGTTTAATTTTTTAATTAATATTCTATTCTTTATTCTCAATGGATTGCAATAATTCCATTATGTGAGCTATATCTTGTTTTAATTTCTTGTTTTCTTCAATTAATAAGTTGATTTGATCGTTTGAATTATTTGTTTCTTGTAATTCAGTTTCTTTTACTTGTATAAGCTTTTGTAATTCTTCAATTTGTTTTTGTTGTTCTTTTATCGCTTCTATTAAAAGCACAGTTAATTTTGCATATTCGATTCCATAATATTCACCATAATCTTTTACAATTCCCGGAACAACTTTAATAGCACTTTCAGGATCAATACCAATTTGATCAATACTTTTTCCATCCCTATCAGTTTGTATAAAACTTATTCCATTAAGTTTTTTAACTTTATCCAAAGAATATTCAACTAATTTAAATGATTTAAAATCGCTCTTTTTTCCGATGTTCAACCATGCTGTGGTTCCTCCTGCAGGACCTGTAACAGCTAATTTATAAGCACCAGGGTTATCGTTAGCATCTCCATCAATCACAATATTTCTATTATCGAATTCACCGTAAATTAAAGGGACCATATAACCGGGCTCATTAACTGCGTTAATACATAATCTATTTGAACCTGTTTCAAATCGGCCTGCCTCTGTTCCAACAAAAACATTATATGAACCTTCAGTATTATCCGCACCAGCCCAACGACCAAGATATGTATTATGATTTCCTTCGTAATTCTTTTGACCTGATTGATAACCTAAAAAGGTGTTTGAACCACCAATTTGATTTTCAAACCCACTTTCATAACCTATAAATGTATTGAAACTTCCTTGCTCCAATTCTCCTCCCAAATTGTTATAGCCAGATTGATAGCCAAGAAAAATGTTATTAAATCCCATATTGTTATTATAACCTGCTCTATAACCAATAAATATATTATGGTTACCTAAATCAGGACCATCATCTCCAATATTTGAATAACCGCTTTCATAACCAAGGAATATATTTTTAGAACCAGTAGTATTTGTTAAACCACTGTTGTATCCGGCGAAAAAGTTATAATCGCCAGTAGTATTATTAGCTCCACTATTATGACCAATAAAGTAGTTTTTTGATGATAAATTAAGGAAACTATTGGTGGTTGCTTTTGAAGGACTTCTGCCACTAACTGCGAAACCTCCAACAGTACCTTTTCCAGCAGTTTCATCAACATAGATTCGAGTACTATCAACAGTAGCAAAGAATATATCGTTTGAAGTACCCTTTGATGGACTTCTACCACTTATTGCAAAACCTCCCACCGAACCTTTGGCATTTACCGTATCATTTATATATATTCTAGCACTATCCGGAGTAATTACCATATAATCATCAGTAACTCCTTTAGAAGGACTACGCCCACTCACAACAAATCCTCCAACTTTACCTTTTGTCGCCGATTCATCGAAATATATTCTTGAGCTATCCGGAGTAATAAGCATGTATTTATCTGGTTCGGCCTTTGAAGGACTTCTTCCACTTACAGCAAAGCCTCCAACCTTACCTTTAACTCCTGTTGGAACAATTATTTCGACACCATCGTCGTAAACAGCGAAAATAGTATCGCCGTATGAATTGACAACATGGAACAATGGACCACCAAAACCTGTATCACCAACTTGTGGCAATCCCAACCATGTTATACCATTATAATAAAAGAAATTATTAAAATCAGTATCATATACTAATAAACCTGTAGCAGGTGAACCTGGCAAACCAATTAACTCTCTTTCTGCAGTAGACATCCGAGGAACTAACATTCCTTTTTCTGTTGACATCACATCAAGCATTGCTGTTTCGTCAGCTGTATAACCATCATCATCAG
>JBHOSR010000102.1:0-7395 GCA_042584405.1 Bacteroidota bacterium | reverse complement strand
TGCTAATGCCAAACCAATTCCGCGTGACCCTCCTGTAATTAATACATGTTTTTTTTCTTTGTTCATTTTAAACGATTTTTATTAATTAATTCGATACAAAGAAACTGCAATGTTAACAGGCTAAATAACCCAAAAACGACAATGAATAACCGAAAAGCGAAAAGAAATTATTTTTTAAGTTCTCCTGGTAAGATTCCATGCTCCTGGCGGAATGCAGTAGCAAAATGACTCATGTTTGAGTATCCCACAGCATAACCTGCTTCTGAAATTGAAAAGTTTTGCTGTACAATGAGTTCGTATGCTTTTTGAATCCTTAATTTTTTTATGTGTTTTAATACCGTGTTGTCAAATATAGTCTTGAAACCCTGTTGCAGTTTATGTTCGTTTAAACCTGTGAGATTGATCAGACTTTTTACCGTAATAGATTCTTCCAAGTGATTCAAAATATATTGATGAGCATCCAGTATACTGTCCTTTTCGTGATTCGTGAAATTGTTTTCAGATACCACGAACTGATGAAAAAATAAGGTTAGCAATTCTAATGATTTACTTTCAAGCATCATCTTTGACAGGCCATCAGAATAATTGCTGTTAAATATATCCGATAATGCAAGATTAATTGCAGCGCTATTCTTTCCTTTAGCAAAAAGAAAATCTGTTTTATTCGTTTTACTTATTTTCAGATTTAGTTCTTTACTCTCAATATTAAAGTATTCCTGAAGAAATTTGGATGATATGAAAATATATAGGAAACTAATCTGTTTTGAGATAACCATACTCGAACCATTTCGTGGTGTAATAATCAAATTTTCCTGTTGTTTTATTAGTTCTGAAATATTATACCCGGGATAATCTATTTTATATTGCCCATCATAGCAAAATCCTATTTTGTAAGGTGTTTCGCTTTCGTCACCATTAAACTCAAATATCACAGATGGTGCATTTTCATTTAACTGGGCAATACCAATTGTTAATCCTGAATTTAAACAGGAACATGTAATTTTGCCTATCGGCAAATCATACAAAAGATGCTTTTCAGTTGATATAACAGGAAAATAAATACCAGCAAAGCTATTTTTTATTGCATTTAGCAACTGGTTCCCAAGAAAAGATTTTATTGATATTATCATAATTCTAAAAATGAAATCTGAAAAATATATGAAATTGTATCACTAAACACATGCTATTTCCAAATTTACAATTATAATTTTAAGATAATAATTTCTGATTTATTCTTAATAAGAGATACCCTAAATAGCAATCTATTATAACCAATCAAAAACCTCAAACACCTAAAATTAGTGTAAGCACCAATTTCTCTGAAAAATGGAAAACAACTAAATTATAGATATAGAATCCAGTGAAATTCGTTGGTTTATTTACTGTCTTTTCTCTCTTTTTTTCTTTTTCTTAAGGATTTTTTTGTGATCCTTATTCAGTTTTGTAGCCCAGTAACAATTTCCGTTGTTCATTGAATTGTATGGATTGCTTAGCTTTTCTTCTTCCTCTTTATTTTTTGGACATCCAAATAAGAAGCTAAAACCAAATCGCAGATTTAAAATTCGAGTATCTAAAGGTTTAATAATTCCCAACACATTATCGCTAATCATATGAAATTGAAGACCTCTGCTGTGCCAGGCTAATCCAAAGCCAACATTTTTATAGGTATTATTTAAATACGACCAGCTTAAACTTGCCGAAAGTTTATTCCAAACGGTTGTATTTGCAGATAACGTAAATGAAGAATGTAATTTATTTCGATAAATTACATTACGACTCACTGCACCTATTCCAAGTTTTGGTCGATATTGATACTCCCCTCCTAAATAAATTTGTGTAGGTAACCACGAATAATAACTATCCTGAGTAACTGTATGATTAAATGCGTCCAATACTGAATCGCTTAATTCTGTCATATAATCGGTGCTACTAAAATCACTTCCTATGCCTGTTCCTGAATAATCAAATGAGCCCGATATACTAATATTATTAACATCGCTTTTCCAATGAATAAATCCTAGATCTAACAAACTAGCAGAAAAAGTAACATTTTCTGAATATTTATGAATCCATCCTAAATCTAAAGCAAAGCCTTTGTTTTTACTATTCATTAAAAAACTTACAATATCAATATCGCCAATTTCTACTCCACTAATTTTCCCCTGGCTATTCTGAGTAACCGTCATAGGAAAAGATGTATTTACATTTAAATCGCCCTCAACATGTAGGTCGTATGTGTCTGGATTTGTATATAAACTCATTTCAGATTTTCCCGAGTAAATGTTTGCTTTTCCGAAAAGCAATTTAGCACGTAAACCAAAAATATTGTATGCATCCCAAACTTTTGAAACTCCCAAAGAATATTCGCGATAATAAACCGTATGAGTACGTAAGTTATTAAACTCCGCGGTTTCTCCAAGAAATTGAGAATTTCCTTTCCATGCCAATTCCAAAATACTTCCGGGATACGTAAGAGCTACATTTATTTTTTCGGCTATATTAAAATTAACATAGTAATCGCTAAATCGATATCCTACCGATAATAAATCAAGATGCAGTTCGGTACTTAGCAGATTTGTTTTTTTAATATTTTCATAAAAGCTTCCAATATCAAGTGATGCGGATCCATCGTCTGTAGCAAAAATTTCATTAAACGAAAATGTAGAATTGCTGTAATTCAGTTGAGTAGAAGTTAATAAAGGAAATCCTACAAACCATTTACATTTAATTTGCACTGCCGGGTTTAAAAGATTGGCTTGTGGAACATCGTGCATTAAATAGAAGGTATTGTTTTGTTGTGCGATAGATTTTTGAACGGATAAAAAAAAGAAGATAATGATAATAGCGCGAATAAAAATAGATTCCTGGCTACGCAGGAATGACATTTTATATTCTATTTTAAACTCTCTTTTCAATATTAAGTAATTGTATTATTGATTATTGATATTTGAAGACTGATTGGAAATGCTCATATTCAATTCTGCTTGCACTCCCAACTGCAACTCAAGCGAATATCCGGGATAATAATTTATTAATGTGGAATCAATTGAAACATTTAGGATAGCTCCTTCAATTAAAATATTCCGTACGTTTGCCAAATCGTCAATTTTATCCTGATTAAAAACCACATCATTTTGATCGTGTGAAGGAATAACTGTTTCTATATCGTTAGCTAAAATGCCTGCATCCATATTCAGCGGTCCGTTTACAAACATTGAATCAACTACCTGGCTACTTATGTCCAGGAAATAAACTTGTCCTCTGGCAATTGCAGGAAAACCATTATATGTATTTAATCTAAATTTGATGCTAATAATTTGATCCGAGAAATTATTGATCTCTTGCATATCAAAAGGCATGGTATAACTCATCGGTATATCAACCTCATCAACCCAAAAAGGAAGGCCGCTCAAAGTATTAATTAAAAGTAATAAAGTGTCGAATCCACTTTCTTCATTCATTTGTAAAGAAGTATAACCCACCGGGAAAGAAAAGCTTGGATTCCAGGTAGAATCAGGATTGTTAAAATCCTCCGGTGCATCTTTTATACACGAAAACGTAATTACTACAATTGATATTAAAATTAAAATCCAGGAAAATCTCATTGTTAAATCGTTCTTAAAAGAATACTCAAGATATAAAATTTTGTTTAATCAATAACGATCTTAAGCTATATTTATTTAGTGCTGATTTTAAATAATGCCATTTAAGCTTAAAATATTCCATTCACATCCTTACTTATTCCATTGATCGGAATATCCTTTTCTTGTTACATTATCCGTAATAATTTTGTCCTGATTATTTACCAAAATAAATAACATGAAATACATTAAACGTAGAAAGTTTATTACAGTAATAGTATTTATAATTGTTTCTTTTACTGTTATTGAAACAAAGTCGCAAAATGAGGTATGTAAGGAAGAAATCAAAATTGAAATGCCAGATGGTGTTTATCTGACTGCCGACCTATTTACTCCTACCATAATCCAAAAACTGCCTGTTATCCTTGTTCGAACTCCATATGGAAAACATCAACATGCTCGGTACGGAGAATTTTGGGCAAGAAACGGGTATGTAGCCATAGTACAAAATACTCGTGGAAAGTGGGGTTCTGAAGGAGAATTTTCTCCATTTATTGATGAACTCACAGATGGCCTGGCAACTCTTGACTGGATTCAAAATCAAGAATGGTGCAACGGCGATATAGGAATGTTTGGTTCGTCGTATTTAACCTATGCTGCTATGGTAGTTGCAAGTAAAGGTCATCCGGCTCTTAAGTCAATTTATGCTAATTCCGGTTGGTTAACAGGAGAAAGAATTATGAATCCCGGTGGAGCATTCCACTTGCAACTAAGTTTACCCTGGATGTTACATGAATATAACCAAAAATATAGATCGCTCGAAAATTATGATCTTGAGGAATTATTTGAATTTTTGCCAGTAAGCAGTGTTTTTGACTCACTTGAATTAAAAGCAGAATTTTGGGAAGACCACATAGAGGGTGATGTAAGCTTATTAGACACTTTATCTTATAAAAATATTAACATTCCAATTTTTCATGTAACCGGTTGGTATGATTTTGTACATGATGCAAGTTTGGATATATACCGGGAAACAAAAAATAATGGCTCACTAAACAAATTAATAGTAGGCCCCTGGTTTCATGGACAAGAAGAATCAACGTTTACAGAAGTAGGTGATGAAAATTTTGGTCCAGAAAGCATTTTTGGTGGCGATTCAATTAAAAAGCTTTCTCTATTATGGTTTGATCATACCTTAAAAGGAATCGAAAATGAAATAGTGAATTTACCTAATGCTAAAGTATTTGTTATGGGGGAAAACCAATGGAAAAGTTATAATCAGTTCCCTCCTGCTAATATTCAACCTGAAAAATGGTATATCACCAGTAATAAAGGAGCAAATAGTTTAAATGGAGACGGATTACTTACAACTGAATTACACAAAAAAACAGTGGTTGATACCTTTACTTTTAATCCTTATAATCCTGTTCCTACCTATGGCGGTGCTAATTTCCACTTTATGTTGCACACTATTGGAATTAAAGACCAAAGAGATATAGAAAAACGAAATGATGTTTTAGTATACACTTCAGATATTTTAGAAACCGATGTTAAGATTATTGGTTCAATGCATGTTAATCTCTTTGTATCAACAGAAGGAAAAGACACAGACTTTACTGCCAAACTTGTAGAGGTAAGAGAAAATGGATACGCACGGATTATTGACGAAGGAATTATGCAATTGGCTCATCGAAATTCTTTGATTGAAAGAGAACTGGTTGAGCCAAATGAAATATATGAAATAACCATCGAACTTGGGAGAACAGGAATTTCCATTAAAAAAGGACGCAAATTACGACTTGAAATATCAAGCAGTAACTTCCCGAAATATATTCGAAATGCAAATACAGGTGAAGATCCTTACGATGCGCGAGAATTAATGCCTGTAAAACAAGCTATTTATTGCGGAAAAAAATATCCATCACATATCATATTGCCCATAATTAAAGAAATCAATTAACTAAAAAAAGGAGAATAAATTATGAAAACAAAAGTATTATCAATGTTTTTAGTGGCATTATATCCACTACTCTTAACTGCTCAGATGTCAGAAGATCTAAAAAAAGGGATCGAACTTTATGAAGCAGAAAAGTATGCCGAATCTAAAGTTTATTTTACTAAGGACATTCAAAATGGTTCTGAAAATTTCGAAAGTTATGTACATCTAGGAAAAATTTTAGCATACGAAGGAAACTTCGAAAAGGCTACAGAAATGTTCATAAAATCTGTTGAAATTAATTCGCAAAGTTCAGATGCCCATCTTTGGTTAGGAATTAGCTATTTAGGACAAATGCAAAACGCATCTTTTATGGAGCAAGGAATTTATTCAGGTAAAGCATTGGACAATTATAAAAAAGCCATAGAAATAGATCCTTATAATATAGAAGCAAGAATAAGATTAGCAAACTATTATATAAATGCACCATCAATTGCTGGAGGAAGTGTTAAAAGAGCCAAAGAACAAGCTGAAGAAATTATAAAATATAGTCCTTCAGAAGGTCAAAAGCTTATGGCCGAAATCTATTTAAAAGAAGGGAAAATAGATTTAGCTTTAGAAATGTACAATGAACTTATCAAAAATGAACCAAACAATACAGGTTTATACTATCAATTAGGAATGATATATCAAAAAACTAAAAATTTCGAAGAGGCTTTCAATACTTTTGAAAAAGCTTTAGAAATAAATCCAAAAGCATTTGATTCAATGTATCAGATTGGAAGAACCGCTGTTTTTTCCAAACAAAATCTCGATCGTGGTGTAGAATGTTTTAAAGAATACTTAAAATTTGATCATCCTTCAAATCTTCCTGGACATGATGCTGTTCATTGGCGATTGGGTATGCTCTATGAAATAAAAGGTGAAAAGGATTTAGCAAAAATTGAATATGAAAAAGCTATTAAACTAAATCCTGAGGATAGTAAATATAAAGAAGCCTTGGCCAAATTGAATTAAAACTGATTTTAATAATTGCTTTATGTCTTTAGATAAGTATTTTGCTATTTCCAAAGACATAAAGCTAAATTCCGTCGAATAATTTTATATCTTTAGTACAGAAAATTTCTTCCTAAATGTCACAGAAATCAAATCAAAATAAGGTATTTAAATGGTCCGATTTGAAATATGGAATTGCTGCCATACTAATTATAACCTTTATTCTTTCCATTTTTGATTATCATCCGAACACAAAGTTTTGGCTTACTGAAATTTTTAGAAATTTTATCCTTTCTTGTTGTGTTGGAATATTCATTACTTTTTTTTCTATTATATATGAAATAATTCCTATTACAAACCGATGGATTAAATACATTGTACAGCTTATTTTTTGGACTCTTGGAGGTATATTGGGTGCGTTGCTTGGCTGGTTCATCAACGACCTAATCGTTGGATTTAGAGTTACTAATACTCTTATGTTTTTAACTATTGTAGGATCTATATCGCTTGTTGGATCATCATTAGTAACCACTATTATCATATTGAAAGATCAAGTTAAAATACAAGCAGAAAAACTTAGTGAAAAAGAAATTAATGAACAAAAGTTGCAGCAACTAAAAACCAAAGCAGAATTGGAAGCTCTGCGATCAAAAGTAAATCCACATTTTTTCTTCAATACTTTAAATTCAATTGCAAGTTTAATTCCTAAAGAGCCTAAAAAAGCTGAGGATTTAATCGAAAAGTTTTCAAATCTCTTTCGTTATCCGTTTTCAACAGAAGATCTTGGTTTTGTTAAGCTAAAACAAGAAATTAGTTTTATTAACGATTATTTAGAAATAGAAAAAACAAGAATTGGAAATCGGCTCGAATATAATATTAGTT
>JBHOSR010000101.1:0-7568 GCA_042584405.1 Bacteroidota bacterium | reverse complement strand
GCTGATCAGTGGGAAAAAGCTGTTGTTTTAAGAATGGGAAAATACAATGGTCTTAAAGGGCCTGGTCTTTTTATTGTTATACCTATCGTTGATAAAATAGATAACTATATTGATCAACGTGTTCGAGTTACTGATTTTAAGGCAGAACAAACCTTAACAAAAGACACAGTTCCTGTTAATGTTGATGCCGTGGTATATTGGACCGTTTGGGATGTTGAAAAAGCGGCACTAGAAGTGCAAGAATATGAAAGAGCCATTTCTTACATTGCACAAACTGGCTTAAGAGATATTATTGGTAAACACGAATTGGCTGAACTTTTGCAAGAACGAGATAAGATTGCTGAAGAAATGCAAAAAGTACTTGACAATAATACCAATCCCTGGGGAATTACTTGCCAAACCGTTGGAATAAAAGACATTGTAATCCCAACTGGATTAGCAGATGCTATGAGTAAGGAAGCTCAAGCAGAAAGGGAACGAAGAGCAAGAGTTATTCTGGGTACTGCAGAAACAGAAATAGCGGAAAAATTTGCTAAAGCAAGTGAACAGTATAAAGACAATCCTGTTGCTTTGCATCTTCGTGGTATGAATATGTTATTTGAAGGTTTAAAAGAAAAAGGTTCGATGGTTATTGTTCCAAGCTCAGCACTTGACTCAATGAATCTTGGTGCAATGGGTGGATTAGTATCACTAGCAAAAACAAATGAAAAATAATATTTCACAACTAAAACAAATAAAACGAAATATCTATTTAGCAAAATAATTGTAACAATAGATCCTTCTGCTCAACAGTATTAATCAAAAACTTTAAAATTATGTCGATATCAGATTTGTTAAAAAGAAACTTTATTGATGGAGGTCCGTTTTTTATGACTCTACATTATATCATGTGGATTCTTGTGATAATTTTTATAATCAGATTTCTTAGGAATTATTATTCAAAGCATAGAAATATAAAGAAACTCGAAAAATTTAATTCTACTATTATTTTTATAGGGGCTTTTGGGTTTCTTCTATCATTATTCTATCGTTATCTTGGAATTTATGGCGCTCTATCAGCTATTGAGGTAGCACAAGATATTTCTCCATCACTTATAATGGGAGGATTAAGAGTATCACTTATAGCACCATTGTATTCATTATTTCTGTTTCTAGTAACAAGTATTATCTGGTTTATTTTCAGAAATTTATTGAGAAAATAAAATTTAACTCTTCGTTGGTATTGGCTTGATTTTAAAAATCAGGCCTTTTTTGTATTTTGTATTTTCCTTAACATATTTCACACTGATTTGTTTTAAAATAAAAACACTATGACTACACAAGAAATCCTTGATCAGCTTAAAGAGTTTGGAAGTGATCAGACCAAACAGATAATGATGCAACAAGTGCTAAAGAACCAATTTACAGTTTGAAAGTGATTTACATGAAATATTAGAACAAATTAATAATGCTGATTAAATTGTATAAGTTTAAATACTAACAATTTTAACAAAGAGTACATTTTTGCTACCGTAATTGCTAAAACCATTTTTTTTTTTTACTTTGCTGTACCCTAGTTAATTTTCATAAAAACTCTAGGGGTAAATTGACCTAAGATTATCTTATATTATTGACCTAAATATTATCCAAAACCGTACACTAAATGTTCGAAATTGAAACAATTTAGTAAACACAGTTATGTTGAGTGCAAGTATAATAATTTCAATATCAAGATATTAGCAGTAGATGGCATATGATTTGTTTTAAATACCGATTATTCTGAAATTAAAAATATAAATATATAAGACCTAATTGACCCATTTTGTCAATATTTATTTTTAATTAATATTTATTATGAACCTAAAATTTTAATCTATGAAAAAATTATCAATCTTTCTTGCATTTTTGCTGTTTGTTGGTTTTCAAGCTGCAGCACAAGTGCAAATCACGGGTAAGGTAACTAGTTCAGCAGATGGTTTACCTGTACCAGGAGTTTCTATTGTTATCCAAACAATGGAAACAATTGGGACAGCTACGAGTATTAATGGTGATTATAGTATTACTGTACCCAGCGATGCTCAGAATTTAGTTTTCACTGCTGTTGGAATGCAACAAGCAATTGTACCCATAAACGGGCGTACAGTTATAGATGTCATAATGGATGAAGAAATTCTTGAAATGGACGAAGTAATTGTAGTCGCTTATGGTACGAGTAAAAAAGAATCATTTACTGGTTCTGCCAAAATGGTTGATAACGATATTCTCGAAAGAAGAACAGTTTCATCTGCAACAAAAGCACTTGAAGGGGTTGTTCCTGGTGTACAAACAACATCAGGTGGTGGCCAACCAGGTTCTGGACTTAACATAAGAATTCGAGGATTTGGTTCGATCAACGCTTCAAACGAACCTTTATATGTTGTTGATGGTATTCCATACGATGGTAATATAAATGCCATTAATCCAAACGATATCGAATCGATTTCTGTATTAAAGGATGCGTCAGCTTCGGCATTATATGGTGCAAGAGGAGCAAACGGAGTTGTTATTATTTCAACTAAGAAAGGAGCTGATGGAGAACCTGAAATTAATTTTAAAGCATCATTTGGAACAGCATCACCTTCTGTTGAAAATTATGAAACCGTTGATGACCGTATGTATATGGAATTATTCTTTGAATCATATAAAAACTCATTTATAGTTAATAATGGATTAAGCGAAGCTGATGCCATTACTTTAGCATTAAATGGAGATGCAACCACACAGAGTTATATGGATGCTTTAGGAGGTGAAGTATATAATCCGTTTGATGTTAGTTCGGAATTGTTAATCGATCCTGCAACAGGTAAATTGGTTGATAATGCGACCTTAAAATATCATGATGATTGGTTTGATGAAACTTTACGTGATGATAATCTTCGAAAAGAGTATCAGCTTAGTATTAATGGTGGAAATGAAAAAAATCAGTATTTAATCTCCTTAGGTTATCTCGATGATAAGGGTATTGTTGCTAACTCACAATTTAATAGATATTCGGCCCGATTAAATCTTGACTCTCAGCTAAAAGAATGGATGAAAATGGGTATGAATACCAATTATTCCTTAACAGAGCAGAACTACTTAACTAACAGGGGTACAAGCTATAACAACGTATGGTTTTCAACATTAGCAATAGCACCTATTTACCCTGTTTATGAAAGAAATACAGATGGTAGTTTTGCTTTAGATTCAGAAGGACACATACAATACGATTACGGAGAAACAAGACCCTATGCAAATAATTTTAATAGTATAGCAACATTATTTGATGATTCCAGAACGCTTAACTTTGATAATTTAAGCAGTAGGATTTATCTTGATTTGGATACCGAAAAAGATATTCCTGTTTTGAAAGATCTAAAATTCACTGTTAATTTTGGTTTTGATTACAATGGTGGAGATAAACTGATTTACAACAACCCATTACACGGTGATGGTAGAGCAGTTCATGGTGCAGGTTATAAAACAAATTTCAGAACACTAAGTTACACCCTTAACGAGTTATTAGTTTATAATAAATCATTTGGTGAGCATACAATCGATTTATTGGGTGGTCATGAATATTATGATTATCAGTATTCAAGATTTTATGCCGACAAACAAAATTATTTATTTGAAGGTTTAACAGAACTGGATGGAGCAGCAACAACTACTAGTGCAAGCTCATATACTAATAATTATAGGATAGAATCATATTTAAGTAGGATAAATTATGACTATTCAGACAGATATTATCTTTCTTTTAGCTGGAGAACAGATGGTACTTCTAGATTTCAAACAGATAATAGATGGGGTCAGTTCTGGTCAGCTGGAGGATCATGGAGAGTTAGTGAAGAAGGCTTTATGCAAAGTTTCGATTGGCTTACCAATTTGACATTAAAAGCCAGCTATGGTTATCAAGGAAACGATAATATTTTACGTCGAAATGATGGTTCAGCCGATTATTATGATAATCCTTCTAGTTATTATGTGTGGCAAAGCTTTTATTCATCAGATTATTCAAATGCTGGATTTGGTGGAGTATGGTTAGAATCATTAGAAAATAAAGAAATAGAATGGGAAAAAAACAAGAACTTCAATATTGGTTTAGAAACTTATCTATTTGATCGAATATCCTTTAGTGCTGAATATTTTCAAAAGACAACTTCAGATTTATTACTGTACAAGCCATTAGCGGTTTCAACAGGTTTTACTGGATATTGGGATAATGTTGGAGAAATGGTTAATAAAGGAATGGATTTTGATTTAACAGCTCGTATTTTTAAAGGAGACTTTAAATGGACATTTGGAACTCAACTTAGCTATCTAAGAAATGAAGTGACTGAATTGGATACAGAAGGACAAGAAATTGTTAATGGAAGTTTTATTGTAAAAGTTGGCGAACCTATTAATTCCTTCTATTTACCAACATCAGCCGGTATAGATCCTGCTACTGGAGACCAATTATATTTAATTAAAGAAGAAGTTGATGATGGAAGTGGAAATATGATTATTCAGGAAAGGATAACAAATAGTTATAATGAAGCTGCAGCAAACAAAGAAATACATGGAAGCAGAATACCTGATTTTTATGGAAGTATAAACAATACATTAAGTTATAAAGGAGTGGATTTGTCAATTCTTTTAACATATTCTGTAGGAGGATATGTATTAGACGGTGTATATAGCTCGTTATTTTCAACAAGAAATGCCGGAGATAATTTCCATGTAGATGTAGAAAGAAGATGGCAAGAACCCGGTGATGTTACAGATGTACCCAGATTGGTTCATGGTCAGGTTAACTATACAACAAACGATCGATTAATCGATGCATCCTATCTAAGTATTAAAAATATTACCTTAGGTTATACATTACCTGATAATATTGTCGAAAAAGTTAAATTAAAAACATGCAGAATATTTGTTACTGCTGATAATCTCGCTTTATTTACAAAATTAAAAGGTATGGATCCTCAGTATAATTTTGCTGGTAGCCAGAACTATGAATATGTTCCTTTGAAAACATTATCTGCAGGAATTGATATTAAATTTTAGATCTAAAAACTATGAAAATGAAAAAAATAATATATTCAATAATATTTATCTTCTTGCTAACGAATTGTAATGAAGATACTTTGGAAACTGTGCCTACAAATAAGGCAGATGAAGCAACAGTTTTTGAAACGGTTGAAAATGCATTTACAGCCTTAAATGGTATCTATAGAGCTTTCTTTGTTTATGGTAGTGATTGGGTTGATTACTATGAATCAGAAAATGCCGGTATTGCAGCTTTAGGATTAGCAGCTGATCTTTTTGGTGATGATATGGTTCAAAATGAGGCTGGTTCAGCATGGTTCTGGTATGATTATCGCTATTGGGTACGAAGTGAAGTAAACAGTACAGGTGATAGACCTTATGCATGGTGGAATATGCATTATAAATTTGTAAATAATGCTAATTTTATTTTAGCCAATATAGACGATGCAACAGGTGATGAAGCGGACAGGAATAATGTTAAAGCACAAGCTTATGCCTTACGTGCATATGCTTATTTTAATCTGATACGCTTATACCAAAGAACGTACATTGACCACGAAACCGATCCTGGTGTTCCATTATATACTGAACCGACAACTAAAAATACTGAAGGTAAAGGAAGAGGAACAGTTACTGAAGTCTATACACAGATTAATGCTGACATAGATGAAGCAATTACATTATTTCAAGATGCGTCAGCTAAACGTCATATTTCTCATATAGATTTAGCTGTTGCGCATGGTTTTAAAGCCAGAGTAGCATTAGCACAAGAGAACTGGAGTGTTGCAGCTTCAAACGCAGCATTAGCAATAAGTAATACAAGTTCAAGCTTAATGTCTACTGCAGATGTAAATGCAGGTTTCAATTCTGTTTCCAATCCAGAATGGATGTGGGGTTCTGAAGTAAATGATGAACAAACACTTTCGTGGTCTTCGTTTTGGAGTCATATGGATGCCGGTGCAGGCGGATATGCAGAAGATTCTCGTAAATGCGTCTCTCGTTGGTTGTATGAACAAATTGGAAATAATGATGTTCGAAGAGATTGGTTTGTTGACCCTGCAAGCTCTGCTGATGATCCAACTGGTCCTGACTTTAGATATAACCAGGTAAAATTTACCATTGAACAAGCAGGTAGCTGGGCTTCAGATTTATTGTATATGCGCTTAGCTGAAATGTATTTAATACAGGCCGAAGCTGAATGTATGTTAACAAATTATACAACAGCAAGAACTTTACTAGAAACTTTACTTAATTACAAAGATCCAAGCATTAATAATGCTTACTTAGCTTCTATACCTGATGGCAATACCTTAAATATAGGATCTGATGGTCCTGTAAATAATCTACTTGATTTCATCATATTACAAAGAAGAATTGAATTATGGGGTGAAGGATTCAGAATTTTTGATATTGAAAGATTAAAAACAGGTTTTGATAGAGCATATGCCGGATCAAATCACTCAGCACAGCTAACGATAATTGATCCTGAGTCATGGGAATGGATCATGATGATTCCGCAAGCAGAATTTGATGGAAATGTTAATATGGATGCAGCAACAGATCAAAATCCTTAATTTGTAATTAAAATTAATTAAAATGAAAAAGAATATGAAAACAAAAGGATTTATATATTTAATATCAATAATTTTTGTCTTATTATCTACTTCATGTGAAGAAGAACATATCATGACAAAAATGGGAGACTCTGCAGGTTTTGCTGAAGACTTTTATTTCAAAAGTGTGAAAACAGATGATAATTATATCGATGTAAGAGTTTTACATAACAGTATTAATGTAACTGGTTCAAAAGCTGAAATAGAAGTAGTCGCAGCCGATGGCACAAATGCAAGTTTTGTAACATTAGATAAAACTGTCCTAAATTTTGATGATAGTGATACTGTAACTGTTAGGTTAACATTTGATTATGCAAGTTTAGTTGAAGACGTTAATTATTCGGTTACCTTGAAATTCACAAACAAATATCTCGGATATTTATATGGTGGACACGAAGAAACTGTTATCGATTTTTCAAAATGGAGACCCAGAAGAATGGATGATTTTGTAGGTACTTACACGGTTGATGCTGTAAGTAATTACAATCCTGGTGCCTGGGATGAAGAATGGACGGTTACCACTGCTGCGCATGCTACAGATGCTACTAAATTATTAATTACTGGTATTGCAGGATCAACTGTTGCTGTTGAAGCAATAATGGATTTCGATGCATTAACCATTACCATTCCTTATGGTCAAGATATAGGTGATGTATATGGCTATGGAGTAACTTTGCTTTATAATTCCAATGCTAGTCTTGATATATTAACTACAGATTTAACCGGAACATTATATGAAAATAACAATTTTGTTATTGATTATATGGTGATGTGGGAAGACGACCAAGGATGGGATTGGGATATTTTTACTCCAATGTTTACAAAAGATTAATTTAACACACTTTTATATTGTGAAAAGAAGCTGCTTATTGAACTGCCCCCAAAAAGTTAGACACTATTTGGGGGTATTTTTATGGAAAGAAA
>JBHOSR010000100.1:0-7868 GCA_042584405.1 Bacteroidota bacterium | reverse complement strand
TTTTATGGAAACTAATCTATTTTTAGTATCTTTCGAACGTTAAATTACGGGAAAATGAAAATCGAAATCTTCAATAAAAATCTTAAACGAAATATTCTGTTATTACTGTGTTTAGTTTCTTTTAATATAGTAAATGCTCAAAAAGATCCTGCCTGGTTGATTCAATCATGGAGAACTGAACAATATCCGTCAAATGTATTTATTACAGGTTTTGCTCAGGATGAAAAAAACAGGGATGAAACTATTGCAGAAGCAACTGAACGAATAAAGGATTTAGCCCGTGCAAATTTATCGGAAAGCATTTTAGCTTCAGTTCAAAGTGTGACTGAAAACTATACTCAAAGCATAATGGAGAATGGTTCCGAAACCTTTAAAGAAAACTTTCAGTCAGAAACCAAAGTATCTACAAATCTTGAAATAAATGGAATTCGTATAGAAAGTTACACAAAAAATAATATGGTATACGGGTTTGCTAGTGCTAATAAATATGAGATTATTGGATTTTATAAAGCAAATCTGAATATGCAGGTTCAAAAAATTGAAGGTCTTGTTAACACAGGTCTTGAACTCGAAAAAAATAAGGAAAAAAATAAAGCGAAAGAAGAATTCAATAAAGCTATTCCTGTATTTGAAGAAGTAGCTACCTCTCAGGGAATATTAAGTGCGGTTGATAAAAATATTACTGATGAAGATTTGAAAATGCAAAAAACAATGAAACTCTACAATGAGGTTGTTCAGGCAAATGCCCGTTTAGCGCAAGGAGTAATTTAACGTTCGAAAGATACTAAAAATAGATTAGTTTCCATAAAAGAACAAATAATATACCATTTTTGAAAAGCACAGTCAATTTTATTTGATTAGATTTGATTATTGATTGATAATCAGAAGAGAAATGAAGATTTTCTGGCGTTGAAAAAAACAATTTTTTTATAATTATTGATTTAATAAGATTAGATACATTTGTAAAAACTAGAATGTAAATGCTTTACAAAACAAGGGGAATAGTTCTTCATTATATAAAGTACTCTGAAACAAGTTTGATTGTGACCATATACACTGAGAATTTCGGAAGGCAAGCATATATAATAAATGGAGTACGAAGCAAAAAATCGAAAATAAAAGCAAATATGTTTCAACCTCTTTTTTTGCTCGATATGGAGGTTTATTATAAACCAAAAAGAGATTTACAAAGAGCAAAAGAAATTCAAAGTGCATTTGTTTTTACTACCCTGCCATACGATCTAAAGAAAAGTACACTAGCTATATTTATTGCTGAAATTTTGTATAAAACAATTCGCGAACAAGAGCCTAACAAGGAGTTGTTTAATTATTTATTTAATTCAATTCAGTTACTTGACTTGAAGGAAAAAGGGATCTCAAATTTTCACTTATATTTTCTAATTCATTTAACAAAATATTTGGGATTTTTTCCAAGCAATAACTATTCAGAAATTAATTGTTATTTTGATTTAAAGGCCGGAAGCTTTGTGCAAATTAAACCCATGCATCTTTCAATTCTGGAAAAAGATCAAAGTATCTTTTTTAATAAGATGTTAAATTTTTCTGAGGATCAACATGAAGAATTAAAGTTGAAATATAAAGACAGGATAATATTGTTAGAAAAATTAATTGAGTATTATATATTGCATAACGACGGAATTTCAAATATTAAATCTCTTGATATTTTCAAAGAGGTATTTCATTAAGTATTTAGTAATTTAAAAAAGAGCCTTGTAATTTTTACAAAGCTCTATTGCAATATGGTTAATTATCTGCCAACACAAAAAATATGATGTTGACCACGTATGAATATCATACCTTCTGAAATTGCTGGAGTAGCCATACAAATTTCTCCAACTAAATTAGATATTAAAATCTCAAATTCTGGTCCTGCTTTAATAACAAAAACTCCCTGTTCTTCACTTGTACAGTATAATTTACCATCAGCTGCTATTATTGATGCGGTAAATGCTCCTCCACTTATTCTCTCTCTGTATTTTTGTTCTCCGGTAATTATATCATAGCATGTTAAAAGGCCATTATTAGCCAGAGTGTAAAAATAACCATTGTATGCAATTGGTGATGGCATATATGTACCTCCACGTAATGTTCTCCATTGAATAAATACACCTGAATTAAGAGAATCTGCAATTGAAATATCACCTTTTCCTCCTGGTTTTATTGCATAAACCGGTCTAACCGGAGGATATCCAGCGGTTACAAATATCAAATCATTATACACAACCGGTGTTGACACTGTAACTTCTGAATTTGGACCTAATTTCCATAATTCTTCTCCGGTATTTGGATCGTATCCTCGTATACCTTTTGTAGCATGAGTAATTAACTCATCATGTTTTTCTCCATAATATATTGTTGGTGTACCCCACGAAGAAATCTCATCACGTTCTGTTCGCCATACTTCATTTCCAGTAGCCAAATCATAAGCTGCAATATAAGAATCTTTAGATCTGTCGCATTGGACAATTACTGTATTCTTATAAATTATGGGAGAACTTGAATGTCCCCATTGAGTTGCTTCATCAAAAAACCATCCTGCATCTAAAATTCCAAGGTCTTTGCGCCATTGTTCGTTACCATCCATATCATAACATACCATACCTTCTGAACCATATAATGCAACTATAAATTCACCATTTGTAACAGGAGTTGAGTTTGCTTGCGTTGCCTTAGTATGTCTTTTTACTTTAGGAACACCTTCGTAAGCTTTTTTCTCCCAATTAATATTACCACTTTTTTTATCTAAACAATAAATTTTCCACACATGATTTGAGTTATCATCTGCAGGTTCAACATCACCAAACAATCCAACACGATATTCTGCAGTTGTATCACTTCCGATGGCAGTAATAATAAATACTTTATCTTCCCAAATAATTGGACAGGCGTGAGCAAGACCAGGAATATATGTTTTCCATTTCAAATTAGTTTTCTCATTAATATTCCAAACAATTGGTGGATATTGACCGTCTGCAACTCCACTAGCTTGTATTCCCCTGAAAGAAGGCCAATTAAGTACTTGTGTAATTTCTCCTATATTATCGTTAAATAATGGTTTTTGCTCTGTTACTTCTTCTTGTATAATTGCAGGCTCATCTACTTTTATGTATTTTTCTGTGTAGTCGCCTTGTCTAAATTCTAAGCTCATAATCTGACTTTCAATTTCTGAAAAGGTTATGGTTAAATCAGGATATTCAAGAAAAGTAAATATTAGCGAATCTTTGTATATAAGTTTATAGGGTCTGGTTCCAAAGGTTATAGCAAGTAAATTATCTAATTTATTTACTTTAACATTTCCATCTGGTCCTTCAAAAAACCCAGTAAAGTTTTCTAAACTTTTTCCAATATCTTTTCCTTCTTTCCTTTCTGGGAGTTTTGCTCCATTTTCTTTAAGAAACGAAGCAGCTTCAATATTTTCAAGGGCTGTTGCTAGTAATAAACAGGAGGTTAGATTTTCTTGATTGATTTCAGCTTTTTCAAGAATTACTTTTGATAATTCTAAATTGTTATTCTTTATAGAACTATATAAAAATAATCCTGCTCCTGTTGATCCTTTCTCAAGCATTAGATTTATTAAATCTATGTCTCCATTTCTGGCAATCCAATTAATAGCATCTTGATCGTTAACATCAGCTCCATGCTTAATCATGCTTTTTGTAATATCTATATTGCCTTTATACAGTGTCCATATAAATGGAGTTGACTGATAAAATAAATCTTTCATGTTTGGATCTGCACCGTTTTCCAATAAAAACACGGTTGATTCAAGGTGTCCTTTATCTGATGCATATGTTAGTGCGGTAGCTCCATATTCAGTAGTAACGTTCACATCGACACCTTTCTCTAAAAGATTTTTTAATGTTTCAACATCATTTGATTTTGCTGCTTTCCAGAATAATTCGTTATCATTTTGAGCAAAAAGGTTTGACATAAAAGCAATTGTAAGTAAAAGAAAAAAAAGTTTTTTAGAGTACATAACGTATGTTTTTTAAATTTAAAAAAGCAATATACAAAATAAAATCTATCGCAAGAATTATAAATTTAAATCACTAGATATTTTAACCAATTATAGTATTAATCACCCAAGAAAGTGAATCTGTATAAGGTCTTTGTGTGTTTGTTAAATAAGGCGAACTAAAATGGATTGAATAATAAAAATCCTATTAAATTTACTTTAAATTGCCTTATATAAAGATATTAGCTTGGAGAAAATGTAGGTATAAATTAATTAAGCTTAGGTCATGTCTCTTTTATAGTAAAGATATTTTTATACATTTGCTTTCCAAATTTTTTGAGTAACCATATATGATTAAAGAAAAATTATCGAATCTTGGTAAAGATATATATACAGTTATCGCGGATTTAGTTCAGGATTCGGATATTATTAATTTAGCAAAAATATCGCCTGACATACCTTGTTCTAACGAACTAACTGAATTAGCTGTTAAATATATTAAAGAAAAGTCAACTGAATATTCACATCCAGATGGATTATTAGAACTCCGCAAAGCAGTTGCGGATAAACTTGAAGAGAGGTATGGCATAAATATTAATGCAGATAACGAAGTAACTATTACAGCAGGAGCAATCCAAGGAATGTACACTGCAATAAGCAGTTTTGTTAAAGAAGGCGATGAAGTTGTTTTATTTGAACCGGCTTTTAATAGTTATGTTCCGGCAATTGAAAGTAATGGTGGACGACCGGTCTTTGTTCAGCGAAAAGGACCTGATTATCATATTGATTGGGAAGCTGTGCAGAAGCTAATTAATACTCGCACAAAACTGATTATCGTTAATACGCCTCATAATCCGACTGGAGCAGTTTTTAATCAAGAAGATATTGCTCAACTTAAGAAAATTACAAATGGCACAAAAATCAATGTAATAAGTGATGAAGTTTTTGAGCACATGGTATATGATGATCATAAACATTATAGCGTTTTATCAAATGAGCAGTTGGCAGAACGAAGTGTTGTAATATCATCTTTTGGTATAACTTTTAATGTTCCGGGATGGAAGTTAGGATATTGTATAGCCTCTGAGAAGGTAATGTCGCAAATACGAAAAAATCAGCATTTTCAAATAAACAATGTTAATACTCCAATGCAGTATGCATTAGCTGAATTTATGCAAAATGATGTTGATTATAATATAGTAAAAAAGCAGTTCGAAGAAAAAAGAAATTTTGTAAATAATATTTTAAAAGATTCGCGATTTGAACTAGTTCCAACTAAAGGAACATTTTATCAATTGCTTGATTATAGTAAAATAAGCCAGGAAAAAGACACTGAATTTGCACGCAAAATTATGGAAGATTATGGCGTAGCATTATTCCCATTATCTGTTTTTTATCATGATTCAATCGATAATAAAATGCTTGGATTCAGTTTTGCTAGAGAAGAAGAAATCTTAGCAAAAGCAGCCAATCAATTGCTTAAGGTTTAATGGTCTTCATCAGATATTTTACAATTCAATTTTGTTGTATTGCTAATAAAACCAAATATTCATTATATTTGATTTTTGTGTTTTTACATTCATTATATTTTGATTTCTCATTCGAATGCAAATAATTAATTCTATAGTAACCTGGCTTAACTTTAAACGATTATATCAAATCGATTTATTTAAGAAATACCCATATGATGCTCAACGTGAAGTGCTTTTTAATTTAATAGACACAGCAAAAAACACTGAATTTGGAGAGAAGTACGATTTTAAATCTATTGATAGTATAGAAAAATTTCAGGAAAGAATTCCGGTTCAACCATACGAAGAATTCAAACCATATATTGATCGTTTGCTACGTGGTGAACAAAATATACTGTGGCCTACAGAGATAAAATGGTTTGCCAAATCTTCTGGAACAACCAACGATAAAAGTAAATTTATTCCTGTTTCAAGAGAAACACTTGAAGATGCTCATTTTCGTGGAGGTAAAGACATTTTAGCAATGTATACCAATAATTATCCTGAAACAGGATTGTTTAAAGGTAAGGGACTTACCTTGGGAGGAAGCCATCAAATAAACAGAATTAATAATGAATCCTTTTATGGTGATTTGTCAGCAATACTTATTGAAAATTTGCCATTTTGGACGTTTTTCATAAGAACACCAAGTCAAGAAATAGCTTTATTAAGCGAGTGGGAAGAGAAAATGGAAAAGATTACCAATGCAACACTCAAAGAAAACGTTACTAATATTGCAGGTGTACCATCATGGATGCTTGTTTTGATTAGATATATCCTCGATAAAACAGGAAAGGAAAACTTATTAGAGGTTTGGCCGAATCTAGAACTTTTTACACATGGAGGAGTGAGTTTTGAACCTTATAAGGAACAGTTTCAAAAGCTTATACCAACCTCAAAAATGAACTACCTGGAAACATACAATGCATCTGAAGGATTTTTTGCTATTCAAGACAGTCCCCAAAGTGGCGATATGCTTTTAATGCTCGATTATGGTATTTTCTATGAATTCATTCCTGCAGAACAGATTGATAAACCAAATCCAAAGATTTTACATATAGACGATGTAGAACTTAATAAAAATTATGCAATTGTTATTTCAACAAATTCAGGATTATGGCGATATCTTATTGGCGATACTGTTACATTTACTTCATTGTATCCTCATAGAATTAAAATAAGTGGTCGCACAAAACATTTCATAAATGCATTTGGTGAGGAAGTTATTATTGATAATGCAGAAAAGGCTTTAACAGAAGCTACAGCTCATACAGGAGCTTTAATAAAAGATTATACTGCAGCCCCGATATTTATGGAGGAAGGAAAAAAGGGTGGACACCAATGGGTAATAGAATTTGAGAAAGCACCTGCTGATCTTGAGAAATTTGCTCGTATACTCGATATTTCTTTGCAAAAAGCAAATTCAGATTATGAGGCAAAAAGATATAAAGATATTACACTTGATAAGCCATTGATAACCATAGCTAAAAAGAATTTATTTTACACATGGTTAAAGGCAAAAGGTAAAATAGGAGGTCAGAATAAAGTTCCGCGCTTAGCTAATAATCGGCTGTACATAGATGAATTATTAAAGCTAAACGAAAAAATGTAATTTGCAATTATGCTAATATCTATTATTTTTTCTTTACTAACAAGTATTATTTTTTCGGTATCACAACCCGAATTTGTATTTGAGAAAGAATTAATTTATAAAGCAGACTATTTTACAATTGATCAGTTAGGATATTTATATGTTGTAAAAAACTCAGAGGTAAAAAAAATTGATCTTAAAAGTAATCAAGAAAAAAATTACAGCAATTCTATGTTTGGGAAAATTCATTCAGTAGATGCTGCAGATCCTTTCAGAACTCTTCTTTTTTATAAAGATTTTAATAAAATAGAAATCCTTGATAAAAACTTAACTCAGATTACAAGCGCTATTAATCTCGATGAATTGGGATACTATAATATTTCGGCAGTATGCCAATCAATTGATGGAGGATTTTGGTTATTTGATCAAAGTTTAAATCAGTTAGTATATGTTAATAAAAGCCTGAAAACAGTAAAGAAAAGTGTTCAACTAAGCGAAATGATTGATCAAAATACTGATCAAGAACAGGTTTTCATGCTGGAAAAAAATGACTATATTTATCTGGGCATTAGAGGAGAAGGCATACTATTATTTGATAATTATGGTACTTATATTAAGACTTTCCCAATAGTAAATGTGAGCAAGTTTCAAGTAAATGACGAAACTATTTCATATCACTTTCAAGGGAAATTATTTTTTTACAATACCAGCTATTATTCAGAAGAATATATTGTGTTGCCAAAACAGACTTGTGCTAATGCAATGATCGTGAATAAAAAACTATATATAC
>JBHOSR010000099.1:0-7900 GCA_042584405.1 Bacteroidota bacterium | reverse complement strand
GTATATATATCTTGTATATCTTTTTTAAGTTTTTTAACTAACTCGTTTTTATTCATTGCGATTTAAGTTATAAATAGAATACAAAAATAACGATAATAGTTTACAATTTGGTATAAGATGTTTTTTGAAGGTACAAATAAAAAAGCCAAAAATAGGGGATGGATAGAGGTCATCTGTGGATCGATGTTTTCTGGAAAAACTGAAGAATTAATAAGAAGACTCAAACGTGCAGAATATGCAAAACTGAAAGTTGAAATATTTAAACCTTTAATTGACACCAGATACTCAGAAGAAGAAGTCGTTTCTCACGACGAAAACACCATTCGTTCTACACCAGTCGAATCATCCGGAAATATTTTATTACTTACTGGGAATGTTGATGTTGTTGGAATTGATGAAGCACAATTTTTTGATAAAAACCTTGTAGATGTTTGCAAAAAGATAGCGAATAGCGGAATACGAGTTATAGTTGCTGGTTTAGATATGGATTATCTGGGAAAACCATTTGGACCAATTCCTGCTCTATTGGCAGAAGCTGAGTATGTTACAAAGGTTCATGCAATATGTATGCAGTGTGGAAATCTTGCGCAATACTCGCATCGAATTGCAGAAAGTGACAAGTTGGTTCTTTTAGGTGAAACTACTGAGTATGAGCCTCTTTGTAGAGTTTGTTATAATAAAATTATGGGTGAAAATAATTCATGATTTATTCTGTAAAAGAGATATCTAATATTATTAAAGCACAATTGGTTGGCAAATTCGATTATAATATCGAGCATTTACTAATTGATAGTCGTAATATAATTGCATCATCGAATTCTTTATTTTTCGCTATACGCGGAGAAAGACACGATGGACATAATTTTATTGATGATATCTATAATCAAGGAGTACATAATTTTGTTGTAGAATTTTTACCTAAAAATCATTTTAGTTTTCCAAAAGCAAATTTTTTAGTTGTTAAAAGTACTTTACAGGCTTTACAAATTCTAGCCTCAAATCATCGAAAAAGGTTTGATTATCCGGTTATTGGTATTACAGGAAGTAATGGAAAAACTATTGTAAAAGAATGGATTTTTCATGTTCTACAAGGGGAAAAACAGATCGTCCGAAATCCAAAAAGTTATAATTCTCAAGTTGGTGTTCCTTTATCTGTTTGGTTAATGGATGCTGTTTTTGATTTGGCCGTTTTTGAAGCAGGAATATCACTTCCTGAAGAAATGGAAAAGCTTAAAAAAATTATACAACCAACAATTGGAATAATAACAAACGTAGGTGAACCACACCAGGAAAACTTTACAGATTATAAACAGAAGGTAAAAGAAAAGCTGAAGCTATTTTCTAATTCGGAAATTATTGTTTACTCAAAGGATCAGGAATTAATACATAAAACGATTCAAGAAGATGAAGTTTTAGCACAAAAACAATTGTTTACCTGGTCTCAAAATGCTGAAGCTGATTTAAAAGTTAGAATCACAAGAAATGAAAATAATCAAACACAAATTGATTATCAATACAAGGATAAACAAGATTTTATTCTAATTCCTTTTACAGATAAAGCTTCCGTTGAAGATGCCATTCATTCTTTAGCTTTAATTTATGCATTAAACTATAATGCAGAGGATTTCAAAAGTAAATTTGAAACATTGCCTCCTATTGCTATGCGAATGGAATTAAAAAAAGGAATCAATAATTGCACTGTTATTAACGATAGTTATAATTCAGATTTAAATTCCTTATCCATTGCATTAAATTATTTAGATCAACAAAATCAACATAGTAAAAAAACAATAATTATTTCTGATATTCTTCAAAGCGGTAGGAATGATAAAGTTTTATACAATGAGGTAAATTCGCTATTAAAGAAACTTAAAATAGATCAACTCATTGGTATTGGAGAATCTATTTCATTACAATCTCATCAATTTAATCTCGAAAAATCTTTTTATCCATCAACAGAAGACTTTTTAAATAATTTTAAGAAGGATAACTTTAACGATCAGGCAATATTACTGAAGGGGTCAAGGAATTTTCATTTTGAAAAAATTTCTTCAGTATTAGAGGAAAAAGCTCATAGAACAATTCTTGAAATAAATCTAAACGCTCTGGTTCATAATTTAAATTACTTCAAATCAAAGCTTAAACCAGAAACTAAAGTTATGGTTATGGTAAAAGCCTTATCTTATGGCAGTGGTACACATGAGATAGCGAGTATTTTGCAATATCAACGAGTAGACTATCTAGGCGTTGCTTTTGCCGATGAAGGTGTTGCACTTCGTGAAGCTGGAATCAAAACACCAATTATTGTGATGAATCCCGAGCAAAATAGTTTTGATTTAATGCTGAAACATAAGCTTGAATCTGAAATTTATAGCTTTAAAATTCTTCATCAGTTTGTACAAGAAGCCAAAAAACAGAAAATTAAAGATTATCCTGTACATATTAAGTTAGACACCGGTATGAACCGATTGGGATTTTTAAGAAATGAGATTCCTAAACTTATTAAAGAACTTAAAGATTCAGAAAATATAAAAGTTGCATCCATATTTTCGCATTTAGCTGCTAGTGATGACGATATCCATGATAGATTTACTAAAAAACAAATTGCTTTATTTGATGCACTAAGTAAAGAGATTTGTTCAAGTTTTAATTATAAAATTATAAGACATATTTCAAATTCTGCAGGTATAGAAAGATTTCCTAAAGCTCAGTTTGAAATGGTACGTTTAGGAATTGGATTATACGGTATTTCCACAATAAATCAAGATCAGTTGGCCACTGTAAGTACTTTAAAAAGTACAGTAATTCAAGTTAAACAAGTTCCAAAGGATGAAACAATTGGTTATAACCGAAAGGCTAAAGCTGAAAAAGACATTACCATAGCAGTAGTACCAGTTGGTTATGCCGATGGACTTAATCGAAAGCTAAGTAATGGAAAAGGGAAATTATACATTAATGGATTTTTTGTTCCAATCGTCGGAAATATTTGTATGGATATGTGTATGGTTGATATTACCAATTGCAACATACATGAAGGAGACGAGGTAATCATTTTTGGGCAGGAACAATCGGTAATCGAATTAGCTAATTTATTGGATACTATACCTTATGAAATCTTCACAAGCGTTTCTTCTCGTGTAAAACGAGTTTACTACCAAGAGTAATTATCCACAAATTTTATTTTTAAGCCCATTTTTAATTGTTAATGTGTTGAAAACTAAACAATCGCTTATTTAATAGCTTTTTACAAACATTTTCTGATGATCATTTGAATATTTTTTTGACTAAAATATCTTATAAATAAGGTGTTTAGTCATTTTTGGTTTTGATTAGAGTTAAATTTTGTTTTATTTTGGCGCTTTATTAAATAGAGCTGCAAAGTTCTGTAAAGTATTATGGATTACAGATACTTAAAAATATTTACACTACTTTCTTTGTTTTTTATACTAGCTGTAATTTCAGCAAGTATTCGCCTTGATTTATTTGGAGCACCAAAAAATAAAGAAGAGATTGTTTCAAATTCTGCAAAAAGGGAGATCGAAAAGATCTTTTATCAAGAAAAAGCTCAAAAAATTGATTCTATTTTACAAGTTAAGGCCAAAAAGTATTATTTCAATGGCAATGTGCTTGTGGCTTATAAAGGGAGTTGTATATACAACGAATCATTCGGTTATTCAGATTTGATTAAAAAAGAGAAGCTTGAAAGGGATGATGTATTCCAGTTAGCTTCAGTAAGTAAGCAGTTTACGGCAATGGCTGTTATGATCTTGAAAGAAAGAAATCAAATTAGTTATGATGATTCTGTAACTAAGTATATTCCTGAATTTCCTTATCCTCGTATTACAATTAGAATGCTTTTAAATCATACATCCGGGTTACCTAATTATTATTGGTTGGTTGAACATCATTGGCATAATAAAAAGGATCCGAATAATGAAGATATTATTAAAATGCTGGCTCAACATAATTTGAATTTATATTTTACTCCTGGAAGAAGGTGGGATTATTCAAATACCGGATATATTATTCTAGCTTCAATTGTTGAAAGAGTATCTAATGAGTCATTTGCTGATTTTATGCACGAAAATGTTTTTGAGCCATTAGAAATGAACAAATCGTTTGTTTATACTAGTTCGTTGAGTAATGATAAGGAGAAATTAACCGGATACTATTATCGTGGGCGCAGATACAGAATAATTCCTGAAACAGTTAATGATGGCGCTGTTGGTGATAAGGGAATTTATTCAACCACCGAAGATCTTTTAAAATGGGATAAAGCACTTTATACAAATTCCTTAGTGTCGTCTGAAACATTTAATGAAGCTATATCAACTTTTAAATTAAGGAATAAGTATGATATTCCATACGGATTTGGTTTTAGGATTAGAACAATAAATAATAAAAAAGTAGCTTACCATCATGGTAAGTGGAATGGTTTCAGAACGAGTTTACTACGTTATGTGGAAGATACAAATACCGTAATTGTTTTAAATCATACATCTTCTTCACTTAATTATTCAATTATTCGAGAAATACAGCAAGTTTTAGACGATTCAACAAGTGTTGATTTAACACAACAATTAGTAACATCAATACTAGACGATGGTTTGGAAAGTGCCGTAGATTTCTATTATAATCAAACAAATGGTAAAAACATTAGATTAGATACGGTTAAAATTGCACAGGCAAGTCAGATTCTTTATGATACCAATAATCCGGTTACTGCTGAAAATTTAATGTTATTTAAGGATATGTATGTGAAGGGGGAGTTAGATACAAACTTTATGAACGAAAGAAACTTCCTAGAAGCCTTATCAATAAAAAAATAAGTTTAACCTTTGTTTATCCTAATTCGCTAATTCTTTCTAATCCTTTTAAATCAAGAATTTTAATTTTTCTACCATCTAAGGCAATTATTTTCTCGCTGGCAAATGTTGAAAGTGTCCGAATAGCATTTGAAGTGGTCATGTTTGACAGATTAGCAATATCTTCACGTGAGAGATAAACCTTTATTGTGGCATTATCTACTTCAAGGTCATAAGTATCTTTTAGGAATAAAAGAGATTCTGCTAATCGTCCACGAATATGTTTTTGAGTAAGTGTTACCGTCCTATTATTTGAAAAACCTAATTCTGAAGCTAATGAACGGATAATACTAAATGAAAGATCATAGTTTGATTTGAGAATTTTATAAAGAGTATCTTTTTCAATAGTGCAAATTACGCTATCTTCAATAGCTTCGGCTGAAGCAAGATAGTTTTGTTCTGCAAAAAGGGCTCTGTAACCAATAAAACCAACCGGTTTTGCCATTCGTACAATTTGTTCTCGTCCTCCAACACCTTCTTTAAAAATTTTTACTTTTCCTTTCGAAAGACAAATTAATCCACTTGGTTTATCGCCTTCTTTATAAATAATATCGTTTTTCTTATAATAAGTACATGTGCTGTTTCTTTTTAACAACTCTTTTTCCTCAGTGTTAAGAACACTAAAAACAGACATTTGATTATCGATTATATTATGGCATTCAACGTTCATTGATCTATTTTTTATAAAAATATGTTAAAAAACATACAAATGTATCATTTTAGTCTAAAACTATAAAATATTTTTCTTAAAATCGGACTTTAGCATTAATATCTGATTAAAATACAAAGAGAAGTTTTAAACAAAAAATCCCTTTGCCTATTTAATTATATTTTGCAACAAGAGGCATTCTCCTTCCTGCTCCAAATGCTTTTGAAGAAATTCTTAAAATAGGAGGTGCTTGATATCTCTTATATTCATTGTTGTCTACAAGCTTAATAATTCTATCAACTAATGTTTTATCCCAACCATCTTCAACAATCTCTTCTAAAGGTTTTTGTAACTCAATATATTCAAAAAGTATTTTATCAAGAATATCGTACTCGGGTAATGAATCTGAATCTTTTTGTTCGGGTTTAAGTTCTGCTGAAGGTGGCTTAACAATTGTATTTTCTGGTATTATTTCAGAATCTCGATTTATATACCTTGCTAATTTGTAAACATCAGCTTTGTAAACATCACCTAAAACTGATAGGCCTCCAGCCATATCGCCATAAAGGGTACCATAACCAACAGCTGCCTCACTTTTATTTGAAGTATTTAATAAAATATGTCCTAATTTATTTGATAATGCCATAAGGATTGTTCCTCGTGCACGTGCTTGTATATTTTCTTCTGTAATATCTTCTGGTAATCCTTTAAAAACCAATTTTAACGAATTATTAAAGCTATCAACTACTTCTTGAATATTTACGGTATTGTAACGCACTCCAAGATTTTTTGCTAATATTTCGGCATCAGTTATAGAATGTTCCGATGAGTATTTTGATGGTAATAATAGAACTCTGATATTTTCTGCTCCCAAAGCTCTTTCTGCAATTACTAACGATACTGCGGAATCAATTCCTCCAGATAATCCTAAAGTTGCATTAGTAAATCTCATTTTTTTGAAATAATCACGTATACCCAAAACCAGGGCATCATGAATTTTCGCAATTACATTTGGATCTGCATCAATTGTTTTCTTTCGTGTACAATTCGAAATTTCTTCTAAGTCATAGATTTTATAATCTTCTTCAAAGAATTTCATTTCATCAGCGATTGTACCATCAGGATTAACAACAAGAGAGCCTCCATCAAAAATTAATTCGGTTTGAGCTCCTACCTGATTTACGCTAAACAAAGGAAGTTTGTACTTTTTGGCATTACGAATAAAAACATTTTTTCGTCCCCAAATTTTGGTGTAAGAAAATGGCGATGCAGCAATATTAATAATAAAATCAGGCTTATATTCAATCAACTTATCCATTGGAGTAACATTGTAAAGTTGATTTTTTGCAAACGTATTTTCTGTAGGTTGAAAATCCCAAAGATCTTCACAAATTGTAATTGCTATTTTTTTCTCTTTGTATTCAATTACATTAAATTTATCATTTGGCTCAAAATATCTGTATTCATCAAAAATATCATATGTTGGCAAAAGAGTTTTATTCTGAACATGTTTTACTTCACTATCAGCTATAAAAATTGCAGAATTAAACAACCTTTTACCTTTTTGATGATAATTAAGAGTAGGTGATCCTATTAAGATTGCTATATCGTTACAATAAGGAAGTATTTCTTCTACAGCAGCTTCACACTGTTCAATAAACGATTTTTTCTCTAACAAATCCTGAGGAGGATAACCACAAACAGATAATTCAGAAAAAACAATTAAATCAATCTGATCACTTTTTGCTTTTTCAATTTGATCGATGATTTTTGTTATGTTTTTCTGAAAATTACCTATATGATAATTAAGTTGAGCCAGAGCAATTTTCATATAGTTAAATATTAAAGAACAAAATTAAAAAAGCACTCCAATTCTAATTGCAACATTACCTAATGTAACTTTACTGTCATTTCCATCAGTAATATCAATAAATCCATTGGTATAAGTTAAACCAACAACTATTGCACTATTACCTCCAATAGAGTATTCTAAACCTGCACCAATGAAATATCCCAAATCAAACAAGCGAATTTCTTTGCTTATGTTTTCATTTTCCAATGCAAAACCATCAACTTCAGCTGTTGCTTTTATATTAATTCCTCCATTAAGACCTAAATGCGTAAAAAAGGTCCAATAACCAATTTCATTAGTTTTTAATTTCAACCCTAATGGGATATTTATATATTGTAGTTTATAGTGTATGGTGCTGCCAGCAGGTAACACTTCTTCGCCACTGCCTGTACTCAATGTTTTTGTTCCTTCAAATTTTAAATTTCCACCAGTATTATCAATAGAAACACCTGTCATTATAGCGTAATTGTCTGTAAAAAATTTATCCATATTTAAACCAATATTAACACCGAATTTTGATCCGTCATTATCAAT
>JBHOSR010000098.1:0-8273 GCA_042584405.1 Bacteroidota bacterium | reverse complement strand
ACTTTTATGTTTCATTATCAACGGGTGATAATGAAACAGGGCGGCAAACCCGCACTAAACCTAACGCAGGACCGTTGTACACAATAAATTATTTGGACAAAATAGGAGAATAAAAAGTAATTATACTTTTACATTTCAGAAAAAGTTTCTTTGTATTACACTTCATTCTTTTTATGTTTAGACCTTATTGCTTGCTTATTTTACAGCTTCAATCATTTCATTTATGGAAAGACCAGATATTCCTAAATCATCAAGTGTACGATATGCATTCTTATTATAATCAGTTTCAAGAATAACAGACACTAATTCTATTATTGCATTTATAACCGGTGTATTAACTCCGACTGATTTTGCCAACTCTGCTAAAAGAACAAGACCGTAACCAACATCTTCTGTGAAGTATCGATAATCTATTTGTGTTTGTGCTTTAATTCCTACAAATCCAGGTGCTTTATTATATCCTGAATCATAGTTTTTTTCAAGCATATAACCTTGTATAAATCCTGTTTCTGGTTCAGAAAGAATTTCCAAACCAAAAGCATTAGCAATTGCAAGTCTTTCCTTATCTACAGCTTCCATTAACTTTCCTACCGCAGGCGTTATACCTTCTTCATAGAAGAAGAAATCTTGTGGTGATTCTATCCTACCTACATTTAATAAAGAAACTGCTGGGTGTATCACATTGTTTCCATTTTGTAAAAGGGTTTGTAAAACGTTTTTATACGGTTTACTACCAGAATAAACTTGTTTAAAAGGTTGAAAAACAGTATCAATTTCTGAAGAAGGTAGTGATGCAATAAATAATCCTGCTTTTAGTTTGTGATAAATATGTACTTCTCCTGGGTTCAGAATTCTACAAGCATATGGTAATGTTGATGTCTCCGAAACTACAATTGTAGTATCAGAATAATCCAAGCCTAACTCTTTTTTAAATATTAGCGCACCTCCGTTAGTTCCCGGACAAACAATAACTTTTTGTCCTTTTTTCATTACTTTTTTATATTCACGAGCAAAAGGTACGGTTGCGTATGAAGGACCTACCACATAAATTAGTTCGGCATCAGAAACTGCTCCAGTTATATCGTGTCCGGCATAAGTTATAGGTGCAAATCCTTCTATAACTCCAGAACTTCTAATTCCTTTTGCTTTTTTAATAGCATCAATATTCTGAGAAAAATGTGCAAAATCAAATAATCTAACATCATTCCCGTGTAATGCACAGTCTGCAGCTACTGCGCAGCCACCATTTCCTGATCCAATAACAGCAATTCTCATTTTTTCAGATAATTATAAAGTTTAATAAAACCATCAATTTATTTAACAAATCAAACAATAATTGTTTAATTTTCAAACCAATTGTAGAATAAATAATTTACAGTGTACAACACGCCATCAAATTCAACGCGGGGTTTTGTGGTTTGCTGACTAAGTTTTATCTTAGTAAAGTTGTTCAGCGGTGGACAATGAAACAAGGCGGAAACCCGCGCTAAACTTATGGCGGGACCGTTACGGGTAATAAATTTTTTTGAAGAATACACATGAAGAAATTTCCAAATTTAGACGAATACTCAAACGATGAATTAATTATTATTGTTTATTCTGAGAAAGAATTGTGGCAGAAAGAAGCTATTATTTATGCTAAATATTTGCTTGAAAAACATGGAATAAGTGAATCTAAGGCAAAGGAGAGACTGGCGCAACTTGATGATATAGCAGAAGAATTTTGGAGACAAGAAATGGAAGCGAGAAAGGTAGAAAGTTATTCTGTTTTAGAAATAATTTTGATGTTATTAATTTGGCCGAGATATATTTTTCGTGACTGGGGACTTCGTAAAGATGGTTATATTAGAAAAAGTAAACAAAGGCTTATTTCGATTGGATTACCTGCATGCTTTTGGATAATTTTTGCTTTTTATGCAAATGCCACAGCTGATAAGCGCTATCAAGAGAGAGTGAACGATATTAATAGAGTTGCATATTTAGATAGCCTTGAAAAGTCCAAAATTGACTGGTCTGGAAAATACCAATTTGAAGACACAGAAGTGCAGCAAAGCTCAAAATATATTTTATGGACACTTGATATTTCTAAAACAAATAAAGGTCATATTGGAAAACTTGAAATAAACAATAATAATTTATCTCAAACTATTCAATTGTCGTGTGTTCTGACTGATGTTGGAATAGAATTTTATCCTGACACAATTTATAATGTGCTTGGTAAAACTGAAATAGCTTACTATGACAATCTTTTTACTTTTGCTGAAAAGGACAGTAGTTTGTTGACATATTGGTTTAAGTTGAAACCGTTTGAGTTAACTGATTATGTGAATGGAAAAATCTATTTTAAAAAAATTAACAACCCGTAACAGCAAGTCAAACTACATGCGGGTGTTTGGTAGTTCGCTGACTAAATATTATCTTAGTAAAGTTGTTCAACGGTGGATAACGAAATAAGGCGAAAACCCGCACGATAGCTTACTTGCGGACCGTTAGCAGTAAACGCTGTTTTTCAAAACATTAAACTTAATTACAAAATTGAAAATGAGAAAATTTACTTACTTATTAATTGGAATTCTTTTTTTGAACACTAATATTCTAATAGCTCAAGAATCTAATAAGATTGAAACTAAGCAAAATTTCGGAGTAATATTTTTACAGAACGGTAAAAAATTGACTCCAAAACAGCTTTTGGAAATCACGAAGGATAATCCTGAAGCATATCAAGAAATGAAAATTGCTAAATCTAACTATGCAGCTGCTAATGTACTAAGTTTCACCGGTGGATTTATGGTTGGATGGCAACTAGCGAATGTTATGACAGGTAAAGAAGTTGAATATTCTTTTTTAGGAATCGGTGGTGGATTGATCGGTATATCAATAATAGTGTCTCAATCATACTCAAATCATGCTAGAAAAGCAGTAGGAATATATAATAGCAGTTTGACACAGACTAGTATGAAAAAAGTAGATTTCAATTTTGGTTTTACACGGACTGGAATTGGAATAACAATGAACTTTTAAATAAAACAGCGTCAACTGCTAACAGCGGGTCTTAAAGCATGCGGGTGTTTGTTGTGGTTTGACAAGTATTTATTATATTTGTTTCAGCGTCAACGGGTGACACTGAAACACGGCGGCAATCCCGCACAGCTTCAAACCCGCGGACCGTTATGCATAAAATTTTTATTATGAGACACTTAATTTATTTTTCGATCATTATTTCACTTTTATTTATCTCGTGTGAAGAAGATGAAGTAAAAAGACCTTATGGAACTTTAATTGAAGTTCCAAATGAAGCTATAACAATAAAAGATGCTATTAAAATTGCTCAACCCTTTGACACTATATTGCTGAAAAAGGGAGAATATTTTGACTATGATATTGAAATTAACAAACCACTTTTCATAACATCAGAATTTCTATTTGAAAATGACAGTAGTATAATAGAGCAAACTATTATTAATGCAAATCAATTAGGAAGAGTATTTTTAGTTTCAAATATATCTGATACTTTATGGTTAAATGGACTGAAAATAAAAAATGGATTTGCCTCTGAAAATACCCAATACAATTCAGAGTTAGAACTTTGGGGTTATGATGGTGGTGGAATAGTTTGTCACTCATCAAATTTAAAACTAACAAATACAATTATCTCAGACAATAATGCTTCTGGTGGCTCATATATGAAAGGTACAGGTGGAGCATTTTACATTAAGGATTCTTACATTCAATTAGAAAATGTTAAGGTATTAGACAATAGCGCTTCTTATTTCTGTGGTGGTATATATTGTGACAACTCATCTTTTATTAGTAAAAACCTTTTTATTGAAAATTCAACTAATATAGGCGGAACCACAATAGCATTTATGGATTCCTATGTTCAAATTAAGGAATCTGTTTTCAAAGACAATCCTTCCCTAAATGAAGAATACTACAACATAATGTTTGCTCGATGCAATGGAGTTTTAAATAAATTAAGTGTTATTAATGGAATTGCATATAAGACTGAAAGTTCAATTGACATAATAGACTGTAATATAAATTGGTTTTAGAATAATAAAAATTCAATGCATAACATCGGGTCTTAAAGCATGCGGGGTTTTGGTGGTTTTTTGACAAATTTAGTTATCTTTAACTTTGGTTAACGGGTGATAATGAAACAGGGCGGCGATCCCGCTCGCTTCAAACCCGAGGACCGTTACCACAAATAATTTTTTATGAGAAACGTGTTATTTTTAGGAATTTTATTGTTAGGATTGGCTTCACAGTCATGTGATCCCGGATACTCCTTGAGTTTAATAAATAAAACAGATACTCTTGTAACTTATAGAGTTATAGAACCTGACACTTTATATTTATTAGATTATAAATATATTGACATTTCTGACAAGACACGGCATGAGAAAGATTCAGCATTTATTAAGCATTATTTTCAAAATAATGAATTATATACAGAGATAATTTTGAAACCAAATGAGTTTGTGCTTCTCAGTTCAGCTATTGGTCATAGACCAAATTTTGCGGAAACTCAAGAATTAATTGTTGGAATAGACACTTTCAGAATAAAAGGAGAAATTATCTTAAGGGACATGATTGAATATGACGATCGAGATTTTTTTTATGAATTTAGAAATGACAAGTAAATGAATAATAAAAAACATCAAAATATTTTTCATAATATAATGGACGAGACAGAAAAAATCTGGCCTATGAAATCATTCGGTCGATTTATAACTGTTTTTTTGACAATTAGTATTCTTGCTGTTGTGATTGGCTCCATTTATGATTATAAGAAGACAAAAAGGGAAGTTTATGAAACAGAATTGAACTATCGATTAGGAGAAAGTATTTTGACTCCGAATTATAGATTCTATAAAATAAATGGAGAATGGTATGCTGTGCAAGGACAAATAAATGCTAATATTTGCCCGAATGATTCTATTTCAAAAAAGAAAAATAGTTTTGATATTTATGTGTTCGAATCAAATGGTACAAAGAGAAAGTATGGATATTCAAGCATGACTTTTGAGCCAATTGAAAATAATGCTAAGTTGAAAAGATATTTTAGAATAAATGCTGATACTTTAACAGCAACGTTTGACTGTGAAGAAAGATAAATAAAAAATAACTTGTGGTAACATTGGGTCATAAAGCATGCGGGTTTTCGTGGTTTTTTGACAATTTTAGTTATCTTTAACTTTCGGTTTCGGGGGACACTGAAACGCGGCGAAACTCCCGCACAGCTTCATACCCAAGGACCGTTAGCGGCAAGGCTTTGGAAGCTATTTACAAATATTTATTAAATTTTAATATGAAAATTAATGTTATAGTTTTAACTACCTTATTAATCCTTTGTGGAGAGATTGCTTTTACTCAAAATTTTCTTAAAGTAAGTGGTGGTTTGTCATTACAAGGAGAGAATGTTAATAGTAAAGGTTTAAGTAGATTATTTGAAAAAGACCAATTTATAAAAGAAATTCAAACTGATAAAAGTGGCAAATTTGAAATTAACCTTGCCTTAAATAAAGATTATATTTTTGAATTTTCTCATGAAGGATATATTACAAAGAAAATCCATATAAATACTGAAGTCCCAAATCATTTAATTAATAGTAGCTTTACTCCTATTTATTTTCGTGTTGAACTTACAAAGCAATGTGAGATTTTTGACACTTTAGCTTTTCAAAAACCTATTGGAATTATAAGGTTTTATGAAGAAATTAAAGATTTTGATTATGATGTTGACTATTCATTTGAAGTAAGAAATACATTCAGGAACATCAAAAATATTAATGATAGTACTTATCTATTGGAAGAAACTAACAAAAATGATATAGTCCAAGTTTGTGGATATTTAACGTCTGTAGAACCTGAAATCAAAAATGGTTCATTTAAATTCTTCTCTGAAACAGGAGTTTTAGAAGCGGAAGGTTATTATTTAGCAAATATGCCATCTGGAGTTTGGAAACATTATAATGATTCAGGGCAAGTTATTAAAAAAATAAACTATGATAAAACGTTAAATTTTCTTTTATCTGACACTACATATAGTAGTGTTAAAAGAATGACTACTTTGAGTAACAAAGAAATTCAAAAATATGAATTGTATCTTAAAGACAATTTATATTATCCTATTTATGCTCTAAGGAATAAAATTTTAGATGTAGTAGTGATTAGTTTTGTAATTGATAAAAATAATAACCCAAGATACCTTCGAATTCTTTCAAGTAAAGGCAATCTCGATTTGAATGTTGAAGCATTAAGGGTAATAATGGAATCTTCGGATTGGATATTAAAAGAATATAAAAGTATAAAAAAACCAATATCAGTTACTTTAAAGGTTGTCTTTGGTTGTTAGTAAGCCCAACCGCTAACACGCGTTCAGATCGCATGCGGGGTTTTGGTGTTTTTTTGACAATTTTAGTTATCTTTAACTTTCGGTAACGGGTGATAGTGAAACAGGGCGCAAACCCGCACGCCACCTAACGCGGGACCGTTGTACATAATAATTTGCTCTAAAAAAAAGGTGAAATCAGTTAACGCTTTTCGTGAAGTTCTCTGCAAACTGATTAAGTTTTTACTTCCTGAATAAACTTTTAAAAAACACCGAAGCACTTACTTATAAAGTTTAAAATCATAATTGATAAGGAAATAATTATCTGATTCGACCGATGCTCTTTTTTTCAGTACCCGCGGCTCATTCTGACAAGAGAAGTCTGTTAGATCGTCCGGCTTGCAAATGATAATTCAGATTTTGTATAAAGAAAATAAAATACAAAATCGGGCGATGAGCATCATTTTCAAGCCTCCCACTTCCCTACCCGAATCCGTGCTTTCTAAAAACTTCATTGCACCATGATTGTAAGGCGAACGAGAATTACAATGTACAACAGCGCGTCAAGTATCATTGGGGTTAAATTGCAAATTTTAAATTAATTACTATCTTTAATTTTTATTAACCGGTGATAAGAAAACGGGGCTAAAATCCCCAACAATTCTTACCCGCAAAACGTTGTAGAGCATATGTATTTTTCAATTTTCATAAACTGTTATTCTTAGCACGTTGAAACTAGCCTCTTCCTGATTTCGCCTAGCACGGCTTCCCGTGGCGCAAAATTTCCAACTGTTTAGTGTCTAATAAAGTTTTAGTAAGTATGTCGCTTCATCAAGTATTTAAGCGTTTAGCTAAGAAATTAACATATGTCTCTTTTCTTTATGTTTCGTACTCCTTGAGCATTTACCGTGCGTATGGACAAAACATATGAAGTGGTTAATTGAATCGTTGGTCTCAAACATCGCTTCTGCTTCTTTGTGAAACTTTCCCCTTTAACTGTGCCATCCTCCCACTCATCTTCCCGCAAGTACCAAACTTTTAAATTTAGTTCTCGCTTTTTCTTAAGTACGTAATTTTGGCTCTCTTAGTAAACTTCTTTTATTTGTGTTTCTAATTTAGTTTCTACTATAAATTTCAACGGCTCTGACAATTGATACTTTAATGTCTCATTAATAAACTAAAAGAGTTTAATAATACAGTTTCTTTCATCTAATACACAGCACATACGCTCTACAACAGCGGGTCAAACTTAATCTGGGCTTTTGGTGGTTCGCAATCTTTTTTCTATCTTCAAACCTTTATTAGCGAGTGACATTGAAACTGGGCTATTTTCCCAGTCAAAGTTTACCCGCGGAACGTTGTAGAGCATATGTGTATTTTTTTTTAGAAACTGTAATTCTTAGCACGTTGAAACTGGCCTCTTCCTGATTTCGCCTAGCACGGCTTCCCGCGGTGTAAAATTTCTAACAATTTGTTGTCAATTAAACCTATGGTAAGTCTATAGCTTCTTCAAGTATGAAACGTTTAGCTAAGAAATTAACATATGTCCCTTTTCTTTATGTTTAGTATTCCTTGAGCATTTACCGTTCATATGGACAAAGCATAAGAAGTGGTTAATTGAAACGTTCGTCTTAAAAAAAGCTTCTGTTTCTCTGCGATACTTTCCCCTTAAACTGTGCCTTCCTCCCACTCGGCTTCCCTCTTGCACTACACTGCATGATTTGGTTCTCGCTTTTTCCTCAATGGTTATATTATCTCTCTTAGTAAACTTCTTTTGTTTGTACTTCTAACTATGCTATATCGTAAATTTCAAAGACTTTGACAATTGATACTTTATTGTCTCATTAATAAACTAAAGCAGTTTAATAATACAGTTTCTTTCATCTAGTACGCAGCACATACGCTCTACAACAGCGGGTCAGCCTGCATCCGGGTGTTT
>JBHOSR010000097.1:0-8291 GCA_042584405.1 Bacteroidota bacterium | reverse complement strand
CATAAAATATCATAAGATATGGAGTACAGTTACCAAATATTAAATATAACTACTCGCAAACGCCCAGTTCATTTTACAGGAGGCGATACACGGTTCCCATGACAAGAGATTACTATTTAATAATAACGGGCTAAAGCCCGATATCATACAAAGGTTATAATAACCCCGGCCTTAAGGCCGGGGTTAGAAAGGAAAAACATAAAAGGACTTTAGTCCTAAACATTTCTTAACTTATTTAATTTTAATTTCTGGTATGGAAAAAATTCATTATATATCAAATGTTAAAAGAAGATTTTAAACTTGCTTTATCCGACGAATCTAAGAATCAAATTATAAAATGTCGTGAATATTTAGATCAAAAAATGGCAAGTCAGGACGAACCTATTTATGGCATAAACACTGGGTTTGGCGCGCTGTATGATAAAAGAATCTCACGTGAGGATTTAGGTAAATTGCAAAGAAATCTAGTCATGTCACATGCATGCGGAACAGGGGACGAAGTTCCTTCTGAGATCGTAAAAATTATGATCTTATTAAAGATCCAGTCATTATCTTATGGGCATTCTGGGGTTCAACTATCTACTGTAGAAAGATTAATCGAGTTTTTTAATAACAATATCATTCCAATTGTTTATCAGTACGGTTCTTTAGGAGCATCCGGCGATTTATCACCCTTAGCTCATATGTGCTTACCCTTACTTGGTTTAGGTGAGGTAATCTATAAAGAGAAAAGAATTTCTGGTGAAGATTTATTAAAAGAAATGAACTGGGAGTCTATTGGCTTAAGATCTAAAGAAGGCCTTGCTTTATTGAATGGAACACAATTTATGAGTGCTTATGGTGTTTATTTAACATTAAAGATTTGGAAACTATCACAGCTTGCTGATGTAATAGGAGCTGTTTCACTTGATGCATTTGATGGAAGAATTGAACCTTTCCACGATTCAGTGCACCAAATCCGCCATCATTTGGGACAAATTAAAACTGCCCGCAGAATGAGATATATTCTTGAGGGAAGCGAATTAATAAACAGACCCAAGGTACATGTTCAAGATCCATATTCGTTCCGATGTATTCCTCAAGTTCATGGTGCATCAAAAGATTCAATTAATTACGTATCGTATGTTTTCAATAATGAAATAAATGCAGTTACCGATAATCCTACTATTTTTCCCGATGAGGATTTAATTATTTCTGCAGGTAATTTCCATGGACAACCACTGGCTTTGGCTCTAGATAATCTTTGTATTGCTATGGCTGAACTAGGAAGTATTTCTGAACGAAGAACATATCAACTACTCGCTGGCAAGCGTGGTTTACCACCTTTCTTAGTTGCAAACCCAGGTTTAAATAGTGGATTTATGATTCCTCAATATACAGCAGCTTCAATTGTTAGTAGAAATAAACAACTATGTACACCTGCATCTGTTGATACCATTGAATCTTCGCAAGGACAAGAAGATCATGTAAGTATGGGTGCCAACGCTGCAACTAAAGCATACCAGGTTGCACAGAATTTAGAACGAATTTTAGCAATAGAATTATTTAATGCAGCGCAAGCATTAGAATTCCAACGTCCTGCAAAATCATCACCATTTGTAGAAGAATTTGTAGAAGGTTACCGTAAAAAAGTTAAGTTTATCGATGAGGATAAAACTATGTACGATGATATTGCACTTTCAGTCGAGTATTTGCAGAAAGTTGAATTAGATTTACCAGAAAAATAAAATTATTACAATTAAAGTAATTTAACGCGCTTCAAAATTTGAGGTGCGTTTTTATTTTGTAATCACAAATTTTAGGAACTTCGAATTGCTTTTATTAAATTGTGCCTTCATTCACTTGTATTATGAAACATTGGATACTCGACTTTCTGATTAAAATTAACAGATCCGCAATGTTTTAATTCCAAAAACAACCCGATTTATATTTCGCAATTTTTTAGATTACACTTTATTTAACCAAATAAAATATTAAACTTATTATGGAAAAATTAATTATTACTGGTAGTGGGCTAACTATCGAAAATGTTGTTGAAGTTGCTCGTCATGGGCGAAAAGTTGAATTACATCCCGATGCTATAACTAGAATTAATAAATGCCGTGCAATGCTTGAGAAAAAGATCGAAGCAAACGAAATAATGTACGGAGTTAATACTGGTATTGGAGAATTTTCTGAAGTTGTTTTAGATGATGATCAAGTTAAAGATTTTCAAAAATATTTAATATACAATCACGCTGCAGGTATAGGCGATCCTGCTCCACTTGAATATGTTCGAGGCGCTATGCTGGGCCGTGTTAATGTTCACGCACATGGTAATTCAGGTTGCCGCGAAGTTATAACCCAAACTCTAGTTGATATGCTTAATAAAGGAGTTACTCCTTACGTTTGCCAGAAAGGTTCTGTTGGTGCTAGTGGTGATTTAGCTCCAATGTCGCAAATTGCCTTGTTATTAATGGGAGAAGGTGAAGCATATTATGAAGGCGAATTATTAGATGGTAAAGTTGCTATGGATAAAGCCGGAATTCCAATTCCAGGATTACAAGCTCGCGATGGACTAGCTGCTATTAATGGATCGAATGTATTAACTGCTATGAGCGCTATTTTCTTATATGATGCAAACCGATTTTTAAAGCAAGCTGAAATTGCTTGTGCAATGTCATTAGAAGCATTAAAGGCAAATATGAAACCTTATACTGCAAAACTGCATGAAGTTCGTGGATTTCAGGGTGCTGTTCGAAGTGCCCTTGCTATAAATAAATTAGTTGCAGGAGGTGATTTGAAAGAAGGTAAAGTTAAATGTAAAGTTCAGGATGCATATTCTATGCGATCGGCTCCTCAGGTAATCGGAACGGCTCACGATTCATTGCGCTGGGCACGTTCTCAAGTTGAAATTGAACTGAATGGAGTAGGAGATAATCCAATTTTCTTCCCAGAAGAGAACTTACAACTTTCTGGAGCTAATTTCCAGGGAAGCCCAGTTTCATTACCCATGGATATGGCTGGAGCAGCTATAACAATGGTTTGCGTTATGTCGGAAAGAAGAATGAATCGTTTAAATCACCCAGCTTTAAGTGTTGGCTTACCGGCATTCTTAACCAAAGGAGCAGGTATGTTCTCAGGTTTAATGTTAAGTCAGTACACTGCTGATATGCAAATTGTTGAGCAAAGAATACTTTGTATGCCTGCATCTATTCAATCTATTCCAGCAGCTGCAGATCAAGAGGATTTTGTATCCATGGGAATGAATACAGCAATTAAAAACTTCCAGATTATGGATAATGCTTACGGTATTCTTGGAATTGAATTTATGGCTGCTGCTCAGGCATTAGACTTTCGTGAATATAATTTTGGTACAGGAGTAACAAAAGCTAAGAAAGTGATCAGAAAATATGTGGATTTCTTGGAAATTGACCGACCATTATATCCAGATCATACAAATATGAAAGAATTAGTTAAATCATGTGAAATTCTTGAGGAAGTTGAAAAGGTTATTGGTAGTTTAGAATTAGAGAAATCTACTGCTAATGTTGTAAGTATGAAATAGTAGAACTTTGAGTTATAAAATAAAAAGTAGATGCAAAAACTAACGCATCTACTTTTTTATACTTAAACTTTATTCAACTGTATTTTATTAAAGATTACTACAATCCATCTCGTATAGCTCTCCATTATTTAATTCATAAGCAATTATTCCATAAATATCTGTATAATAAGCTTTCTTAATGTCATAATCATTATTCAATACATTATTTTCAATCATATAAACATGATTGAAGTTTTTACTATTTATGTCGTATTGTATTGGATTATCATATTTATACGAAATATGTTTGTCAGAATTACCCCAGTAAACTGTAACTCCATTATATGATCTAAGTAAACTATAGGAACTTCCCCTTTTATTATCTGTTATGTTTATTTTTATATAATCAATATCTAAGTGTTCGTAGTTGTATTGCTTATCTATCTCTTCAAAGTAATTGTAAATCTCACTAATATAAAAGGTGTCATTACTTATATTATTTAGAAATACTATTGTGTCATTCGTATCAAATGTAATCCAGGTATCTTTATTTATTTTAAAGTACTCTTTCTCATCACAACTGCTTAAGCTAATCACAAAAAGGCTTATCCATAAAATTATAGTTTCTATTTTCATAACTTTATTATCTTTTTAACATGAATTTGATCATTCATATCTTTTATCTTAACAAAATAAATGCCATTTGTTAAATGAATAGTATTTATTTTAACCAGATCAACTGACTGATAGTCTTGTGTAAATACCATTGTATTTATATTATTATAAATCTCAATCTTCTTAATTCCAATATTGTGTTTCGAAACAACATTAAGTTTATCTTCAACTGGATTTGGAAATACATTTATTTCATTATTAAAAGCAACATTTAGAGGATTTTCGTTTTGATCAACCGTATTTGAACTAATTTGAGATTCATCAACATTTTTTGAATTATTTACTGATTCTTTTATATCAATAAAATCATTACAACCATTGTAATCTGTTAAAGTAAGTTCTTTATAATCTGATTCAAGGTTTTCGCTTATGTTTGCACCAAATGAATTATTTTGATAACCATAAACACTAAAACCAGGTAGTAATTTTATTTTATTTCCCGCTATAAATTCCATTGAATTATCAGTAATTTCAACAGGTACTGAACAAGTTATTTGATTTGTAGCAATTAAACTATTAGATTGGTGTATTGAAGGATTATAGCTGACATTTTGAGGATACTGACTTATTGTCGATAACCAGTACAAGTTATGCAAAAGCATATAATCTAAACCATTATATTCACCACTTGTACATCCTCCATGTAATTTCTCTGGCCAAACAAGTCTTGAACTACTCGACCATAAACCTCCATCGTCTCCAGGTCCAAAATAGTATGGACCACAAGCCGGAGCTGCATTTAAGAGCTCATATATATATTCTTTATCTTCCTTAGACATGTATGTGAAATTATTATTATTAATGCTCCACATCAACGGAAAGTGCTCATATTTTAAAACATTACTCTCGTTTTGTTTTTTTATTAAAACTTTATAAGGAGAAAGTCCATTTGAATCTCTAATATTCCCTGTTGAACATAAAGATCTAAGCTCATAATCATCAAATGAAATATTTGCTAAATTTGTAGACCAAGAATCAATTGTCTTATAAAGAGGTGGGTCGTTCACAAAGTCAACAACTGTTAAATTATAATTTGGTCCTGTAATTGCCAATTCAACATCAATAAAACCTACAAAAACTACCGGGATTACCCTATTATAAACATTTAATGATAAGGACATTTCCGTAATAGGTGCAGACAACATATTTTGGAATAATACTTTAGAATAATAAGGTGGTGCAAAAGTATTGGAGCCTAAAATATTATTTCCAGCCTGAGCAAAACCATATGAAACATAAAGCATAGTTCCGTCTGTTCCACTTCCAAGTTGAACTTCTTCCCCTGTCACTGGATTCTCAACATACCATTTATATGCTAAATCATTTTTAATATACGAAGGGGGACTTAATTGCCATGCAATAGTATGAATGAGATTATTGTGAATCATATCATTAATAATTCTGTAAACATTATCTTCTGCTATTTGCTTAAAATTAATTAATACACCATCAACATATTCATTATCAACTAAAACTTTTACTAATGAAAAAGCTTCTAAATAATGCCAGGTATTATCTTCACTTTTCTCATAATGCCCGCTCCAAATATCTTCTGGATCATTTGGATCAAGCTTTCGATCAAGTTCAGCTTGTTTAAAATATGGAGAACTTCCATTTTTACTATACTTTTCCCAGAAATTTGTTGTAATGTCTTCTCGAATATAAAATCCGTTTAAATCTAAATCGAGTTGAGAATTATCACTCCTGTAGTATGATTCAGCAGTAGCATCAAGTCTTTCAAACGACTTTAATGCATAATATAGCTCTTTTATTGTTTGTGTATAGTCTTGACCGTATAATTTTAATAATTTGTATTCAGTTGCTAGCATTGAAATGTAGTGATTGAAAGCTGCATTTCCATCATCCCAGCTAATTTTATCACCTAAAATTCTGTCCGCAGGTATATTTGTTCCAGGTTCATTATAATTAGAACTTTCTAAAACAAAATTATTAAGCCTTTCTCTGTAGTACCAATATTTTTCCAAATTTTCATATGTAGACTGAGTAAATACTTTCGAAAATGTAGCTAAAAATAAAATGCTTATTAGTATAATTTTTCTCATATGTTAATATAGTTTAATTCAAAATAAAGAAATCCTGAAAAATTTCCAGATGTGTCAAACCTTACATAACCTGCTAATTATACGCAGGTCATGTAATAGTTAAATTGTATGCTATTTTACCCTGATAAAGTATTGCTGTAAATTATCCTCTCTTATTAAATGGTTTATAAATGCAGTATCAACGCCATTAACTCCACTTTCATTATAAAACACATTTTTTTTATCATTGAATTCGTAAAATTCAAGAAAAGGATCTTTATCTAACAATAATTTATATAAACTATCTGGTCCGGGTGAAACAGCATAATTTTGAATATATTCCTCATTAGTTATGGATAAAAAACCTGAATTAGAACCCATAGCTCCATCTAATATATATCCCTCAGCAAGGGTAACAGGTAATTCTGTACTAACATCAGATGGCCCAGGAAATCCTGTAATCCAACTTTTATCAGAACTTAGCTCAACACATACATTCAAAGAATAATCTGCCTTTGTTTTATAAACATAGATATACTTATCAACAACACTACCCATATCACACGAGTAAAACAGTGAAGGAATTAGATTTAAAAAAACCACTACTGTTATCATATAAAACTTTCTCTTCATAATTGTTTATTCTATTAATATTTTATTGGCAAAAATTTCATTACCAATTTCAACTTTAACAACATAAATGCCTTTAGATCTATCGCTTAGATCTATTTCTTGCTCCTGTGAATTTAAATTAGCTTTTTGATATATTAATTCACCGGTTAAGTTATAAATCTTAATACCATAATTCAAGTGCTTATTATTAATATTAAGTTTAAAAACACCATTACTAGGATTAGGATAAATTGCAAAGTTAAAATCTACTTCCAAATTTAGATCTTCCAAATCATTCATTTGTATTTCTTTATTAGCAACTGTATAGTTAATGGATTCAGATTTTCCTTCTTTACCATGTATAACCAAAACTGCTAAATCCTTTGTTAAGACTTCCCCGCAACTATTTCTAAATTTAATTAAGCAATAATAATTTCCTGTTTCAGATTCTTCACCTTTCCAAACTTCAGCTTTATTATTTTCTATTACTCCAGCACTTTGAAAAACTGAATATCCATTCCTGTCAAATACTTGAAACTCCCATGTATCTGCATTATATACGTTATACCATAATGTTTCATTTATACCATCACCATTAGGTGTAAATGCATTATACCATATTGGGACGCTAATTCCAGATACACAATTTCCAATATCCTCAATCCTTGCCTTAAATATACTACCGTTCTTAACACTAAATCCTGGATTCAAGCTTATGGAATTACCTGCTGTAAGCATATACTGTCCCCAATCTTTAACCGTAAGTGTTTCATTGTTTGATGGTAAAGAAATATTATACTTTGCAACTTCGTGTTTTAAACTGTTAACAGTTGAATATGATACATCATAAATATTATCTGTGACCGTATTTCGGGATGGAGAAATTCCAACTATAGCTTTATGATTTTTGTTAAAATTATTACTCCCAGGAGTTAGATCGTCTAAATATTGAAAAGAAGTATTATAAGTAACATACCAAAGGTGACCCCACCCAAAATTAAAATGAAAGTAATCAGGGTCTGACGAATCATATCCGTCGCAAACAAAATAATGTTTTTCTTCGTTAACCAATGCTCTTTCACCATAATATACAACAGGTCTTCCAGCAGCTATTTCTGAGCGTATTAAATCTTCCCAGGCACCCGGGTAATCCCATTCAGATTTTACTTTTTTCTCCGCAGCTTTATATTTAAAATCATTAACAAAAGCATCTTCCATGTTGTACATCATAGTCCATGAAAATGTACAAAAGTACTCTATATTATTATCCATTTTACATGCATTTCCAATATCATGTAATAAAAAAGAGATCATTTCTCCTTCTGCTAAGGATGAAGAATTAGTTAGTTCATTAGGTATTAAATCCCAATCATAAGATCGATAGGAATTATTTTTTGGCCACTGCCAATACCACATAATTTGTCCCATAGCAACAG
>JBHOSR010000096.1:0-8511 GCA_042584405.1 Bacteroidota bacterium | reverse complement strand
CGGTAAAGGTGTAATTATCGGGTGGTAATTTTGAGAAAGCCCAAACTAACGATATAAAATTTGAACACTATACAGTTGACGACGGCTTATCACAAAGCAATATTTATTGTGTTTTTCAGGATTCGGAAGGCTATTTGTGGTTTGGCACACAAGCGGGATTAAATAAATTTGATGGTTATTCTTTATCCGCTGGGTGGATTTACTCGATTACAGAAGATGCATCCGGAAATATTTGGCTGGCTACAAGGAGTGGTTTAAATAAATTCAACAAAAAAACCTCTGAATTTACACGCTTTATTTCAAAAACCGAAAATGCAAACTCTATTTACAGTAATTTAGTATATGGTGTAAACCGATACGACAAATACATAGTAATCAATACACCTCCTGCGTTGAGTTTGATGAATACTGAAACAGGAGAAATTATTCATTATGTAAATAATCTGGATATCAATAAACAGGCTGGTGCATTGTACGCATTACCAGTTATAACCGACCGGCAAAATAACATCTGGATGGCAACACCAAATGGTTTAGCAAAATTTAGCATGCAGGAAAAAAAGTTTGAAAATTATTTTCACTCTCATGACGATACTACAAGTTTATCCGATAACGGCATCATTACAATTTATGAAGATAATCAGGGGGACATTTGGATTGGTACAGTAGAAGGCTTACACAAGTACAATACAAAAGAAAATAATTTTATTCGTTTTGAAATAAAGTTAAAGGATAATCCTGTGCTTTCGATTATACAGGATAATTCCGGTAGTTTTTGGATTGGAACATATGGTGATGGTCTTTACAAAATCATTTTGGATAAAGATAAAAGAAAAATCGTACAAGTCTTCAGTTATTCCAATAATCCTAATGATGAAAATAGTTTGAGTGATGATCGGATATTCTCCTTATACCTGGATAAATCTAACATCTTATGGATAGGCACGTCTCTTGGGATAAATAAATTGGATATGAAACCAAAAAAATTCAGGCTCTATAAAAAAACAGAAGCTGAAAATTCTGTCAATCTCATAGGAAATTCAATCGCTTCAGTTTATAAAGATAAAAATAACACACTTTGGATTGGAAACTGGGGAAATGGCTTAAATATTTTAAACAGAAAGACAGGAGAAGTTGTACATTTCTCACCTGATTTACATGGGAAACAAAAAATTGTAGATGGATACGTACATGTAATCTTCAAGGATTCCAAAGAGAATGTATGGATAAGTACACGAAAAGGGATTCAAATTTTTAATAAATCGGATTCATCATTTACAGATTTATCTGATTTTATAAAAATAAACGGATTACCGGAATTTCAGGATGTAAGAATAAATAGCATTTTTGAAGACAGCCAAAACAATATCTGGATAGGTAGTGCAAACGGGTTATTTAAAATAGATCAACAAAATAAAAAAGTTGATGCATATTTTGCCGGTAACAGTTTTAACAGCATATCCGATAACCTGGTTTATGATATCACTGAAGATAAAAACGGTGCATTATGGGTTGCCACGAGAAATGGTTTAAATTATTACAACCCAAGCAGCATCACTTTTAGTCAGTATTTTCACAACCCCAATATCAAAAATAGTATTTCAAATAATGGAATTCAAGGCTTATTAATTGATTCAGATGGAGATTTGTGGATAGGTACCGCGAGTGGACTTAGTCTAATGAAAGATGGAACTTCTGAGTTTATATATTATTCGAAAAAAGACGGTTTACCTGATGAACATATTTATGATATTATTGAAGATAATTCAGGAAAAATTTGGCTTAGCACAAACAGGGGGCTTGCCGTTCTTAATAAAAAGACAAATAAAATTGAAAGCTACGACAATGAAGACGGTTTGCAAAGCCTTGAGTTTAACAACGGTGCTTCGTTTAAAGCAGAAGACGGCGAGTTATTTTTCGGTGGATTATCCGGCTTAAATTCTTTTTACCCAGATTCAATGCCTGTAAATGAATTTATTCCACCGATTGTTTTAACATCTTTCGAAAAATCCGGTAAAGAAGGCAAAGTTAAAAAAACTGTTCAGGATGGTGATATATTGAAACTTTTGTACAGCGATTACGAGTTTGTTATAGAATTTGCAGCTTTAGATTACACTAATACAAAAAAAAACCAATACACATATCAGATGAAAGGTTTGTCCGATGATTGGATAGACCTTGGCAATCGTAATTTTGTGGCTTTCTCAAAATTACCACCCGATAATTACACCTTTACCGTGAGCGGCAGCAACAACGATGGTATCTGGAATCAGGAAGGAGCAAGTATTACTATAATTATCAGTCCACCCTGGTGGAGAACAATAATAGCTTATGTTATTTATATCGCATTGATCTTAACGATAATTGGCATTTATATTAAAGTGCGGGAGAAAAGATTAAGAGCAACTAAAAAAACACTGGAAGAAAAAGTAAAAAAACGAACTGCTGAGGTAGTTAGTCAAAAAAAGGAAATTGAAGAAAAAAATGCTGAATTACAAACTTCAAATGAAGAAATCAAATCTCAAAAAGAAGAACTGCAAGCAGCAAACGAAAGACTTTTAGAGTTAGATAAATTTAAAGAAGAAATGTCAGGAATGATTGTTCATGACTTGAAAAATCCACTTAATACAATTATTGGTTTATCAGAAAACGATATTGTAAAACAATCGGGTAAGCAAATGCTAAACATGATTATGAATATTCTGGATGTGAATAAATTCGAGAATACGGATATTAAAATACAAACATCGAACACTTCCGTTTACGAATTGTCAAAATTGGCATTATCGCAAGTTGATTTGCTTTACCACCAAAAAAGTATCCAATTAATAAATCATATTCAAAATTACTATGTTAATGTAGACCCTGAAATTATCGAGCGGGTTTTTATCAATTTGCTTACAAATGCAATAAAATACACACCCAATAACGGAACCATTACTCTTGAATCAGAAGAAAACAAAGCAGGTTTTATTCGCCTTAAAATAACGGATACAGGACAAGGAATACCTCAAGATAAGTTACATAAAGTTTTCAGCAAATTCGAACAGGTAATAGCCCGTAAATCAGGATTAGGAAGATCGACAGGTATTGGTCTTACATTTTGTAAATTATTCGTAGAAGCTCATGGAGGAGAAATTAATGTAGAATCGGAAGTGAATAGGGGCACTACCTTCTGGTTTACTTTACCTGCTGGTAATCAGGGAAAAGAAGAAATAACTATCAAAGAAAAAGTAACAGAAGAAAAACCGATTGAATTAACACCAAAAGAAAGAGAAATATTAAAACCTTTTTTACTTAAACTACAAGAACTGGAAGTATACGAATCAACTGAGGTTGAAAAAATAATGGAACAAATTGACTGTAGCAAAACCGAAAATATACAAAAATGGAAAGCCGAAATGGATAATGCCATGGAGGCTTTAAACGAAGAAAAGTATAAAAAACTGATTAATGTGTAAATTAGAATATAGCTGATAATAAAATCTTTAAAATGAAAAATTATTTAATACTAGTAGTTGACGATAGTCAGGACAATTTGAAAACTATTTCAAGCTTTTTAAAAGAATCGGAATTATCCTTAACAATTCTTAAAGCCCCTAATGGTAAAATTGCATGTTCACTTGCTGAAAAGAAACTTCCTGATTTAATAATTCTGGATTGGGAAATGCCTGAAATGGATGGCATTGATACCTTAAAATGTTTACAAAGCAGTGAATCCTCAAAAGATATTCCAGTTATCATGTGTACCGGAAAAATGACTACATCAGAACATTTAAAAACAGCATTAGAAGCAGGGGCTGTTGACTATATTCGAAAACCAGTAGATAAAACAGAATTGTTGGCAAGAGTAAATTCCATGATAAAATTATCAGAAAGTTATAAAGAAATTAAACTTTTAAATGCTACTAAAGATAAATTTTTCTCCATTATTGCACACGACCTAAAAAGTCCTTTTAGTGCATTGCTGGGTTTTTCAGAGCTCCTTTTAGAAAATCATGCAACATATGATGATGAAGAACGAGAAACATATATAAAATTTATTAACGATGGTTCAATAAAAACGTACAAATTAGTCGAAAATTTGCTAACATGGGCACGATCTCAGTCAGGTAGAATTGAATTTACACCTGAAAAAATCAATATCGAAACATTAATAAATGAAATCGTTTCATTATTAACAGAAACTGCTGGAAATAAGGAAATAAAACTAATAGCAAATACCCAAAACAACTTATTTTTGCATGCCGATAAGAACATGCTGGATACCGTAATACGGAATTTAATATCAAATGCCATAAAATTTACTCCTAAAGGAGGTGATATTACTATAACATCAAAGACAATAACAGATAAAAACAATCAACAATTTGCAGAAATATCTGTAAAAGATAGCGGAGTAGGAATTTCGCCCGAAATACAAACCAAGTTATTTAAAATAACAGAAAATGTTACAACCAAAGGAACCGAAAAAGAAGCAGGAACAGGCTTAGGCTTAATATTGTGTAAAGAGTTTATTGAAAAGCATAGTGGAAAAATTTGGGTCGAAAGTGAGGTAGATAAAGGAAGTAAATTTATTTTTACAGTACCACAGACTATTTAAAAGTATAATTATCAGGGTTTTGTAACTTCCAATTACTTTCTGATTTTATTCATGATATTCTTAAAACGTGTATTACTAATTGGATGCTCAGCTATAATATTCCCATCATATAAAATACAAAATGTTCCAAAAGCGCGTGGACTATTCTGTGCTTCTTTGTGATTCTTTAATTCAACAATCTTGGGATTTAGCTTATATTCTTTTTTTGCAGTTTCTGATATTTCATTAATTGCTTTTGTAGTATACGGACATTGATCAGACGAAATAATAAATAATCCTTTTTTGTATTTTGAAATTTTTTCTTCCCAATTACCATTAAATGTTGGTTTTTCCGAATCCCTTTTAAATGATTTGTAAAGTAATTCAAAGTCAGGTTTAGCTACATCAGCAATTTCAAATCTATTTTTAATAAATAAATCTTTACTAGCCATCCAAGTTCCTTTACGTGTTACAACAGCAACTCCATGCATTTTTTGCTTTTTTGCATCTTCAATACACGAATCTAATAGCATTTGTCCAAAACCTTTTCCTTTTATTGCTTTGGGAACAATAAAAACGCAATGTATAAACATATAATTCTTTGCTTTTACTGGCCGCCATGCATATTCACCAGGAATGTATTCAATGGCACCAACAGCTCCTTTTTCTTCTGAAATTAATACCTTGTATTTCATTCCTTCTTTGAAGCGTTCTTTTGTCCATTCTATTTTGCGACGATAACCTTCCATTTTTAGGTTTTTATAACCACACATTCCAAATTCATGAATATTTTCGGGAGTGGCTTCTATTATTCTAAGTTTTGACATATTGTTTGAAATTATATTTGTTTTATTTTCTTGAAGCTAGAAGCTAATAGCTAGTGGCTTCTTGCAAGTTCAAAATTCGTATAAAAATTTAATTTGCTTTAACTAATTAGCACAAAGTATATTTAACTTAGCTTTCCGCAACATTTCTTATATTTCTTTCCACTTCCACAAGGACAAGGATCATTTCTATTAATTTCTGTATTTGAAGTTCTTTTTAATTTTTTAGCCATTTTCTGATCAAAAATTCTTTCAAGAAGAGTATAAAGTTCAGGATGTTTTTGCTTTAATAATTTAGGTCGTTCAAAAAAGTACTCACTTATTACTGCAAAAAATTCTGTTTTATTGGTTGCGCCGTAAGGATTTATATCAGATTGTCCCTCATATATTTCTTCAATCTTTTTTTGAATTAAATCAATCCAGGGAATTGAATATTGCCTTTCAAGAAGTAAAGACGGAATTCCATCTATGTTTCCATCAGCTTTATCAATTAAATGTACAAATTCATGAATGGCAGTATTCTTTTTATCAGATTCATTTTTGAAACCATGATGAAGTGCCTTTTTCGAAAGAATCATTTTTCCTTCCATATATCCGGTTCCAACCATTCCTGCAATAGAACGTTTTTCTCCATCAGTGCCAAATTGCTCATTAAATAAACCAGGATATAAGAGAACCTCTCTTAAATTAAAATATTGCCAGTTGGGAAAAGCAAAAATAGGAATAATAGCGCTGGCAGCAACTAACACTCGATCATATTCATTTACTTCCGTTTCAACACCAGTAATGTGGATATTGAATAGAAACTCATGAACTTTATTTTCAAATCTATGTTTTTCTTCAGGATTTAGATTATTGTAAAATGTAACATTTTCAAATAAGGTTTTTCGCCAACTTGCAGAAAAAGGTTTATTAGGTTTTTTCCATTTATTTTTCTTATTGACTTTTTTACCTAATGATATAAATACAATTACTATAAAAATTATAAATAATAAGGCATATATGTTTTCCATAAACTACTTTTTAAATTCCATAAGTTCAATTTGTGTACTTTCGTGTTCTTTTCTTTGATAGTTCATTCTAAAATATTTTTTAGGATTATAAAGTTAGAAAATAAATCTACTTTCAAAATGAAATAACCTAACAATTGACATTAGTTCCATTATGTTATAACTTTATATATTCCATTAACAAATTAGGTTTAAATTAAAATAGGAGGTAATATGCCCGAAACAGTTTACAAAGTTATTGAACTGGTAGGTACCAGTTCTGAATCCTGGGAAAAAGCTGCTGCTAATGCGATTGCAAAAGCTGCAGAAACTCTTCGAGATCTTCGAATAGCTGAAATTTCTGCTATGGATGTGCAGATTAAAGATGGTAAGATTGAAGCATATCGTACAAAAGTTAAAGTCTCATTCAAATTCGAAGGACATCAGTAAAGAATTACAAAGTTTTAAAATTCTCAGGCCCTAGTAAGGCCTGATTTTTTATTTAATAGTAAGCTTGTTTTCAACTAATCTTTCCTGATACGACTGAATAATAGCTTTCATATAGAGCTCAAATTCCGTTATTTCAACTGTATCTTTTATCAAGTTGTTTTGAAGTAAACTGTCGGCTTTTATATCATAATACGCAAGCAATTTGTTACCATCAAATTGAAGAAGTTTATCATTAAAAATTAATTGGTAAATACCATTTATGTAATTAATAGAATATCGATTAATTTCACTGGTTAACAAACTTGTTCCATAGCAAATAAAGGGCTCATCATAACCTAAATATTCCATAATGCTTGGAAAAATGTCAGTGTGTTGTGAAATAACATTGGACTCCCCATTAAATATTGAATCTGTTGGATGAAAAAATATTAAAGGAATAGCATAATTCCCTAATTGATTATTATAATAACTGCTTTCTGCCTGAGCAGTGTGATCTGCTGTTAAAATAAACAAGGTATTATTATACCAATCAGTTTTTTCTGCAGATTTAAAAAAACGTTTTAGAGAATAATCGCTATATCCTATACTTTCATGGATATTTAATGTTCCTTTTGGGAACCTTCCTTTATATTTTTCAGGTACTTCGTAAGGGTGATGAGATGTTAAAGTAAATACTGAAACAAAAAAAGGTTGTTTAAAATCAGAGACTTTGTTACAAAAATATTGTAAATATTCTTCATCATATATTCCCCAGTTGCCATCATAATCAATTTCCGATGGATATTCATTCATTCCATAATATTCATTAAATCCGGCAATTCTTGCAAATTTATCAAAACCCATTGTTCCATTCTTTCCACCATGAAAGAATGCCGTATGATAACCATTTTTAACAAGGGCTGTGGCAATAGTATTTATTTTATTAGAAGCATATTTTGAAGTTATATATGTTTGATCTGTAAGAGCTGGTAATCCTGCCATAATTGAAGGCATAGCTTCCATTGATCTTTTACCATTTGCAAATGAGTGAGTAAACACTAAACTTTCATCTATTAGCGAATCTAAAAATGGAGTGTATCCCAATCCATTGTTTAAGGCTCCAACATATTCTCGAGAGAAACTTTCCATTATAATAATTACAACATTTGCATTCTTCTTATCATGAAGATCATATTTTGTAACGGGAGAAAAAATAGAATCAAGTTTTACAGAATCGAAATATTCAACCGCTTTAAAAGTCTTAATTCCAATTGTTTTCATAATAGTAAATGGAGTATTCAAAACAATCGGGATATTTTTAGCGCTTGTGTAATCTGCAGCATGTATTACCCTTAATGGTTTTAGCTGAAATCCTCCTCGACCAAAAACAAGACCAACTCCCATTAGTAATACAAAAATTCCGCTTTGCGATATTAGTGAAGAAATACTAACGTTATTTCTAGAAATCTTATCATCCTTTAATCGTGGATAAAACTTATATAATCCAAAACACATCAATATCCAAATTATGACAAGATACCAATAGTCTTTCATAAAAACAGGCAGCAATGTTTTAAAATCTTCTCCTAGCCATTCAGAAGAGAATATGTCTGCAGTAAGTCTTTTATGCTCAAAATCAAAAAATTTAGTATCAATATAATTTGTTGCTAACAAAGCAGAATTAATA
>JBHOSR010000095.1:0-8532 GCA_042584405.1 Bacteroidota bacterium | reverse complement strand
GCGAACACACAAGACTTAAGCAATCTTCGTTCAAAATCTTTATATATAATACCAGATACTATTTATCTTGATACACTAAGTATTGTACCCGGCTCAGAAATCATTTCAAATAATAATATTAACTTTATTCCTGATTCCAGCTATTCTATTGACTATTCAAATGCATTTATAGTTCCTTCCAAATGGCTAATTAGTAATGTTGATGTTATACAAATTAGTTATAGAGTATTTCCTGTTAATTTTTCGGAATCATACTATCAAAGAAAAAAAGACGAAACTATTATTGTAGGACCAATAATGGCTAAATCCTCAACCAGTATGGCAATAAATCAAAATAATTTTTTTTCGGATAATCAGTTAAACAAACGAGGAAGTATCGCTAGGGGAATAACAATTGGTAATAATCAGGATGCAGTTATAAACTCTAACCTTAATCTTCAAATATCAGGAAAGATAGGTGAAGATATGAACATCTTAGCTGCTATATCTGATGAAAATATACCTATTCAACCCGATGGAAATTCACAACAAATACAAGATTTCGATAAGGTTTTCATTCAATTGTATAATGAAAAAACCAAATTAATAGCCGGAGATTTTGAGATTTATAAACCTCAAGGTTACTTTATGAGTTTTAACAAGAAAGCACAGGGTGGATTATTAAATACCAAATTTAAAGGTAAAAACAATTCAAAAAGTTTTGAAACAACAATAAGCGGTGCAATATCAAAAGGTAAATATTGTAGAAAAATGTTTCAGGGACAGGAAGGAAATCAAGGTCCTTATAAATTAACAGGATGTGAAAATGAGCAATATATTATTATTTTAGCAGGAACCGAAAAAATTTTTATTGATGGAAAACTACTAACTCGTGGGAAAGAATATGATTATGTTATCGATTACAACACTGGAGAAATTACTTTCACTGCCATTAAACCAATTACAAAAGATTCTAGGATATCAATAGAATTTGAATATTCTGAACAGAGCTATGCACGATTCCTAATTTATACCACAAACACACTTGAAACTAAAAATGGAAACCTTTGGTTAAACATTTATTCTGAACAAGACAGCAAAAACCAACCTATAAATCAGGATTTAACAGAGGAACAAAAACAATTACTTTCAGAATCGGGCGACAATATTAATAACGCATTTGTACCAAATGTTGATAGTGTTGAATTTCGTAACGATTATGTTTTATATGAAAAGAAAGATACAATTGTAAATACCATTAGCTATGAAATTTATGAATACTCAACAAATCCTGAGCAAGCAATTTACCAGGTTGGTTTTAGTTTAGTGGGAAAAAATAAGGGAAATTATATTCAAATACAGAATTCAGCAAATGGAAAAGTTTTTGGTTGGATTGCTCCTGTATTAGGTGTACCACAAGGTGAATATGAGCCCGTACGATTATTAATTGCACCTAAAAAGCAACAAATGGTTAGCATAGGAGGAGACATTGACATTAATTCAACTACGAGAGCACTTTTTGAATTTTCACTAAGTAATTATGATATAAATACCTTTTCAACTAAAGATGCTGATGATAATATTGGTTATGCAATAAAACTAAATTTTGAAAAAGGATTATTAAAAAAAGATACTATTAAAAATACTTTAAAGACCATCATTTCTTATCAACATATAAATAAAGACTTTAAGGCTATTGAAAGATTTCGACCAGTTGAATTTGAAAGAGATTGGAACATGCAAGAACCATTTTATCAAGATGAACATTTCGCTGCAATAAATCTAAATTACAGGTATAAAAAGACCATATTTAGCAATTATGGTTTTGAGTTTTTAACTAGTAATAATGATTACAAGGGCTATAAAAATATATTAAATGCTTCAGCCAACAAATCTGGTTACTCTTTTATTTTTAATTCAAGTCTTTTAAACACAGATTCTGATTTAAATAAAACTCAGTTTGTAAGATATCTAGCTAATATTTCCAAATCATTAACAAATATTAAAATAGGACTTGAAAACGAGTTGGAACAAAACAAATGGAATAGCGCAAAAACTGACAGTTTATTAAATAATAGTTTCAGTTTTTCATCTTATCTTGTTTTTATTGAAAATTCTGATTCTACAATTAATAAATATAGTTTAAGTTATAAATTAAGAAATGATTTTCTTGCTTCCGATAATAAACTTAAAAACAGTACAAAATCCGAAGATTTTCAATTTAGATTTAATTTATTAAAAAATCCTTCGAGCATATTAAAGACAATAGTTACTTATCGTAAACTTGAAGTTGTGGACACCATTCGTATTCAAGATAAAGAAGAAAACAACCTCACTGGTCGAATAGATTATAATTTAAGGTTGTTTAAAGGAGCAATTTCATCTTTAACATTTTATGAAGCCGGAAGTGGACTTGAACCCAAAAGAGAATACTCATTTTTAAAAGTTTCTACAGGACAAGGTATTTATTATTGGGAAGATTATAATACAAATGGAATAGCAGAACTAGATGAATTCGAAATTGCACAGTTTCAAGATCAGGCTAATTATATTCGGATTTTTAGTCCGGGAAATGAATATTTAAAAACATATCAAAATGAATTTAGTCAAATTATTAATTTAAGACCTGATATAGCTTGGAGATCGAAAAAAGGAATCAGAAAAGTATTGTCCCGATTTTCAAATAGTATTGCTTATCAGATAAATCAAAAATCAACTGACGAAATGCTTGAGCACAGCTTAAATCCTTTCTACTCAGCGCCAAATGATAGCACAACTATTAATTTAAATCAAAGTGTTCGAAATACGCTTTCATTTAATCGATCTGTATCTAAATTTGGAGTTGATTATATATATCAAGAGAACCAAAACAAAGTCCTTTTATCCAATGGATTTGATGAAAGGAAAAAACAACAACAAGGAATAAAGCTAAGATGGAATTTTATTTCAGATTTTAATCTTCAGAATTATATTGAGTTTGGAAACAAAATCTATGAATCTGAATTTTTTAGCTCAAAAAATTATGAAATTAAGAATATTTCAAACGAACTTAAAATTCAGTATCAGCCTGGTTTTCAAACAAAGATTGAACTAAACTATACTTATACCGACAAAAAGAACAATTTGTCAACAGAAAAAAGCTTTTCTCATAATATTGGAACAGAAATCAATTATTCGGTAACTAAAAAGGGTAATGTATTAGTAAAAGGTAATTATTTGAATATTGATTTTAATGAAGATCCAAACACATCCATTGCATACGAAATGTTACAGGGACTTAAACCAGGTCATAATGCTAAATGGAGTTTAATATTTCAAAGAAAACTAGCCGAATACCTTGAAATGAACTTAATATACAATGGACGTGTTTCTGAAAATATCAAAACCATCCATACTGGAAGTCTTCAGTTAAGAGCGTTTTTTTAATTAAAATGCTGCTGTTAACAGATCTATGTCTTTTGAAGGAATTCCGAAATAATTTCCAATTCTGTCGTTGGTGAGTATTCCATTATAAATATAAACTCCATGCCTTAAGCCATGATCATCCTTAAGATGCTTCTGAACTCCACCTGCGTCTGCTATACTTAACAATAATGGATTAAATACATTACTTAAGGCTATGGACGCAGTGCGAGCAACCCGAGAAGCAATATTAGGTACACAATAATGAATTACATCATATTTTGTATAAACTGGATTCGAATGATTTTTGCATTCAGAAGTTTCAATACAACCTCCCTGATCAATACTTAAATCAATAATTACAGCGCCTTTCTTCATTTCTTTAACCATTTCTTCTGTAATAAGAAACTGAGGACCTTTTGCACCCAAATGCACTGCTCCAATAATTACATCAGCAGATTTTAAATGCTTTTTCATTACTCTTGGATGAAAAACAGAAGTAAATAATCGGGTAGACAGATTTGTTTGCAACCTCTTTAATTTAGTAACTGAATAATCAAAAACCTTTATAAAAGCTCCTAGTCCAATAGCTGCTCGTGCAGCGTATTCAGCCGCAGTACCAGCACCAAGAATAATAACCTCTGTTGGTGTAATTCCGCTAACTCCTCCCAGTAAAACGCCTTTCCCTCCATGAACATTACTTAAATACTCTGAAGCAATTAAAATAGATGTTGTGCCAGCTATTTCACTCATTGATCGAACAACAGGATAGCAATTTTCACGATCTTTTAATCCTTCAAATGAAATTGCTGTGATTTTTTTTTGCATTAACTTCCTGATATAATCCTCTGATTGCGATGGAAAATGCAAAGAAGATAAAAGAACCTGATTATTTTTAAAAAGATCTATTTCTTCTAATGTCGGTGGAGCAATTTTTAAAATAACATCGCACCTATAAACATCCGATTTATTTTCAACTACTTGAGCTCCATTTTCACTATAATCAGTATTCACATAATTAGCAGCTTTCCCAGCATCTTTTTCAATAATAACTTCATGGCCATTATTCACTAAAATTTCAACTGCTTCAGGTGTTAAACCTACACGGCTTTCATATTTTTTATCTTCCTTTGGAATACCTATTACTAATTTTTGTTTCTTTTTACCAATTTCAAGCATTTCCTCCTGAGGTAGAAATCCTGTGCTTCCAAAAGCATATCCTGGCTTTTCCTTTTTATCCGACATAATTACTCTGGTTTGGAACGAATTAAGAAGACTCCAAAATAACATAAATACTTGGCATTTTCAAGTATTTTAGAATGATCTTTTTATTTGAAATGTAAATTAACGAATGTTTATTGTTCTTGTACCGTCTTTATTTTCTAACATCTGCACAAACACGACATTTTCAGGAAGAATTTCAGCAACTTTATCAGGCCATTCAATGAAACAATAATTGCCTGAAAAGAAATAGTCTTCATAACCAAAATCAAATACCTCTTCAATTTTATTTATTCTATAAAAATCAAAATGGTAAATAACTTCTCCTACACCTGTTTGATATTCATTAATTAAAGCAAATGTAGGGCTTGTAACTATTTCAACAACACCTAATTCATTACACAATGCTTTAATAAAAGTTGTCTTACCTACACCCATTGCACCAAAAAAAGCAAAAACCTTTTTGTCGCGCATTAACCGTAAAAACTTATCTGCAATAATATTTAAATCAGACAAAGATTTTAAAATCAATGTTTCCATATATGCAATTTAAGTATTTTTTTTAACTATTTGGTTTTAATTTGACGAATGGAATTATCATTTCTTCAAGGGAAATTCCGCCATGTTGAAAGGTGTTTTTATAATAATTTACATAGTAATTATAATTATTCGGATAAGCCAAAAAATCATCATTTAAAGCAAAAATATAACTTGTACTTAAGTTTGTTTTTGGCAAATGAACTTTCTGTGGATCTCGAATTTCGAAGACTTCTTTAGGATTGTAATTTAAATTTCTTCCATTTTTATACCGAAGGTTTGTAGATGTATTTTTGTCACCTATAACTTTAACAGGATTCTGAACTCTCACAGTTCCATGGTCTGTAGTAATAACTATTTTAACATTTTGTACTTGTAGTTCTTTTATTAATGCAAATAAAGGAGAATGCTTAAACCAAGATACTGTTAAGGAACGATACGCAGGCTCATCATTTGCTAGTTCACGAATCATTTCAATTTCGGTACGAGCATGTGAGAGCATATCGATATAATTATAAACTAAAATATTTAACTGATTATTTAGCAAATCTTTTACTTTTTCTACAACTTTTTCACCTGTTTTTAAATGACTAATTTTCTCGTAGAAATATTTATAATCTTTCCCTAATCTTTTAAGTTGAGTTTGAAACAACTCTTCTTCCTTCATGTTCTTCCCTCCTTCTTCATCGTCGTTTAACCAGAATTGAGGATATAGTTTATCAATTTCATATGGCATTAAACCTGCAAAAATTGCGTTTCGGGCATATTGGGTAGCTGTTGGGAGAATACTACAATATAAATCTTCGTTTTCAACTATAAAATATTCACTTATTATTGGTTGAATTAACTTCCACTGGTCGTATCTGAAATTATCTATTAACAAAACAAAAACTTTTTCACCTTTATCGAGCATTGGAAATATCCATTCCTTAAATAAGTCAGGTGACATCATTGGTTTTGCCTCTGAATCGGAAAACCATGATTCATAGTTACTTTTAATATACCTGGCAAAATCTTTATTTGCATCAGATTTTTGCATATGAAAAACCTCTTGCATCCCTGCTTCCTGGTTTTGTTCAAGTTCAAGTTCCCAATAAACTAATTTTTTATAAAGTTCTATCCACTCATTAAACGATTTTGCTTCTGAAATTTTTAAGCCAATTTTTCCAAATTCTGATTGATAATCAGATAAGGTTTTTTCAGATACTAATCTTTTGGTATCAATATTCTTTTTAATGCTCAGAAGAATTTGTTTAGGATTTACTGGTTTAATTAAATAATCTGCAATTTTAGAACCAATAGCCTCATCCATGATATCTTCTTCCTCGCTTTTAGTGATCATTATAACAGGAATATCCGGTTTCAGTTCTTTTATCTGGGTTAAGGTTTGCAAACCACTAAGACCTGGCATGTTTTCATCTAGAAAAATGAGATCAAAATCTTGTTTATTAACCATTTCTATTGCATCGTCACCATTACTTGCAGTGTACAATTCAAACCCTTTTTCTTCTAAAAATATTATATGTGGTTTTAAAAGATCAATTTCGTCATCGGTCCATAAGATGCTTACACTTCTCATAAGAATATCAAAATTTTATATTAATTCAGGTTACTACAATAATTATTCCTTATAGTTCTTGTTGTAAAATAATAAATAATTACGAACCATTTTTTCCTTGGTTAGATTTGCTAAATTGGATTCGGAAATTATAAAAATTTGGTAATCAGAGGTCTTGACGTCCTTGAAAATCGTTTCTCTTTCCGTATTGAATTTATTGTAATATTCCAATCCTTCTTCCGAATTTTTGAATTGTTTTACAGTAATTATTTTGAAAAATTGATTAAACTCCTTGCTTTCAATATCGTAACTTTTCTGAATGTAAAAATCGAGATTAAAGTTAATTATATTAAACTTTAATTGGTTTATATCTGCTTCTTTTCCAATAATTACAGCAAAATTATGTGTAGTTTCAGGATCAAATTTATATATCTTTTCTATTTCCTCTAGAGTTTTTTTAGCACTGAATAAATATTCTGAACCCGAGTATATTCCAAAGTATCTGTTCTTTCGGTTAAACTAAAATCCTTTAAACTTTTAAGTTCATTTTCCTGTATTGAGGCCAACAAATCTTCAGAAGATTTTGCAACTGGATCGGTCTTAAATTCATTTTTAATTTTTTCCAATTCGTTCTTAAGTACAGTTATTCCGTAAACTTCTCCCATTGCTAAGGCCCTCAAATATCTATACTTTGGAATATACTCGGGTTCAGAATATTTATTCAGTGCTAAATTACATCTGCTTATTACGTTTGAATATTTTCGTTTTTTATATAAATCGAGTGTTGTAGAGTAATATTCTTTACGTTCGTTTTCTTCTTGTTCAAATTGTTTAAAATAGTTTGGATCAAGCAATACTCTAGCATATTTCGAGTCTGGATAATTTCTTATTATCATATTTTTAAAAACATCAGCTTGAGCAATATCACCTAGTTCTCTATAAACCTTATACATACTATAATATGATGGTATCTTATATTCGCTTTCCGGATATCTTTCTATTAGCTCCTTGTAAGCATCAATAGCCATTGGATAATCTTTTAAGTCATTTCTATATACTTCACCAATATTATAAAGCGCATTTTGAATTTTAATATGCGACATTTCTAAGGCTGAATCTGTCAAAGGTAGATCGATCATATAATATTCAGTTGATTTATTATCAAGACCAACCTTTTTGTCGATTACTTCGTCGGTAAATTCTTCCTCGGTTATTTGCTCAATACCCATAACCTTCTTATTTTTTCGACGCCAGTTGTCCTCGAGTTTTCGAGTTCCCCACAATCGTTTAAATTCAGGTTCACCAAAACTTTTTGCAGAAGGATTATAAAAATACCATTTACCACTTTCGGTTGATGTTGTTGGTCGGGTAGTTCTTGTGTTTAATTGATTCAAAACAACTTCTTCTTCCTCCCTTTTGCGTATTAATTCAGCAGTTTCTCGCTCCCTAAGCTCCTTAATAATGTTTTGTATAAATTGGGTTCGTTCAGTTTCAGTCATTGCAGCAACCATTTGTACACTATCCTGAAAGTCAACAATCCTTAAATTATTTACAAGCTTGGATAAATATTGATTTTTTCGATAAAGCTCTGTATAACCAGGGAATTCGGTATCTAAAGAAGTAACAGCACTATCAAAATAAGCTTGAGATTCCATATAATCAGATTTATCGAAGAAAATGTTGGCAAGTGCAAGAAATGTTAAAGCTTTTTGATTTGTATTTGTGACGCTAGTTTTTGCCGACATTCGATAATATTCAATAGCTTGTGAAATATTATTATTTTTCATTTCAAGATCGCCTAGTGCATAATATATTTGATCTTGATACTCAATATT
>JBHOSR010000094.1:0-8542 GCA_042584405.1 Bacteroidota bacterium | reverse complement strand
ATATTAATGAGATTTATAAAAGTTAAAATTTAACTTTAAGTAAATATAAAAGGCTCTAACATTGGGTCATAAAGCATGCGGGTTGTAGTGGTTTTTTGACAATTTTGGTTATCTTTAACTTTCGGTTTCGGTGGACACTAAAACGCGGCGGAACTCCCGCACAGCTTCATACCCAAGGACCGTTAGCAATAATATGTAAAAAAAAATTTAGTGGTTTCGAAATAAAGTAATAATTAGCTACAAATAACACATTTGTTTTTGCTCGTTCCTCACAAAACCAAAAGAGTTATTTTTTCTCGAAAAATAATTGTAATTTTAATATAAATATTACTTTGAATTATGCCTTATATTGACCATCATTCTAAACCCTACGACGTTGGAACATTAAATAAGTTAGAAATTTTTGAACGTTATATTGGAAACTGGTTGCCAACATTTATAATGCAACCATACTTTCAAGAAATTAATATTGTCGATTTTTTTTCTGGACTGGGCTATGATAGTAATGGAGTTTCTGGTTCATCGATAAGAATTCTGAAAATGGTAAAAAAATTTCAAGGTGTTCTTAGAGAAAATTATACACTAATCAATTTATACTTAAATGAATATAATTGCGAAAAATTTGAACAATTACAGACAAATTGCAACGCATTTTTAGAAGATAATAAAAATATAAAGCGTTTTGTTAAAATTCATTATTCATGTAAAGACTTCAACGAAATTTACAGTGAGATAATTGTTAAAACAAGGAATAAGCCAAATTTATATATCATTGACCAGAATGGTATTAAGTTTACTAATAAAAAGAATTTTAACACTTTACTATGCCTTGATAGGACAGATTTTCTATTTTTTATCTCATCATCATTTTTTAATCGTTTTGGTTCAGAAGAAGAATTCAACCAACATTTAGATATTAATGAAGAAAGTTTAAAAGAGAATCCATACAATTTTATTCATAGAATTGTATTAAACGCATATAGAGAATTAATACCAAAATCTTCAAAGTTGAAAATCTTTCCATTTTCAATTAAAAAAAATGCAAATATTTACGGTATTATCTTTGGTTCAAAACATATAGTTGGTGTTGAAAAATTTCTAAAAATTGCTTGGGACAAAAACAGCATTAATGGAGAAGCTAATTATGACATAGATGACGATAGAAGTAAAATACAACTTGAGCTGAATTTTAGTAATCCAGAAGCATCAAAGAAGTTAACAAAGATTGAAAATTTCAAATTGAAATTAGAAGAATTTATTAAGGAGAGAAAATCAGTTACTAATATCGAATTGTTTAATTTTACATATGAAAATGGTCATATTTCGGAACACACTATTGAGCATTTACGCGAATTGAAAAAAAGAAAAATTATTGAGTATAGCGGTCATACAAGAATATCTTGGGAAAGTGTAAAAAACAATAATATAAACACGTTTAAATGGTCATAACTTGACATTCTTTTATTCTATATTATATTTGTAATATGAAATCGACAAAAATTGAATGGACAGAGCAAACTTGGAATCCTACAGTTGGTTGTAATAAAGTAAGTGCTGGTTGTAAAAATTGTTATGCAGAAGCAATGTCAATCCGCTTAAAAGCAATGCAAACTAAGGGTTATGAGAATGGTTTCAAATTTACATTAATGCCAGAACGACTTGAACAGCCTTTAAATGTAAAAAAACCAACTAAGTTTTTTGTCAATTCTATGAGTGACTTGTTTCATGAAGAAATGCCTTTTGAATATCTTGATGCTATTTTTGAAATAATTAAAGAAACACCTTGGCATACTTATCAAATTCTTACTAAAAGAGAAAAGATAATGTCTGAATATTTAAAGGACAAAACATTGCCTAAAAATGTTTGGCTTGGAGTAACGGTAGAAAACTCAGATACAAAGCATAGAATAAATTTTCTTAAAGAAATAAATGCTACAATAAGGTTCCTGTCGGTTGAGCCATTAATTGATGATGTGGGTAAACTTAATTTAGATAATATTCATTGGGTAATTGTTGGTGGAGAAAGTGGAGTAAAGGCAAGACCAATGAAAAGTGAGTGGGTAGAAAATATAAAAAAGCAGTGTAAACAACAGAATGTAGCTTTTTTCTTCAAACAGTGGGGAACTTGGGGAGCAGATGGAGTCAAAAGAAATAAAAAACTGAATGGAAGAAAGCTAAATGGAAAACTATACGATGAATATCCTGAATTAATTGAAGAATATTTTTCTTAATCTAATAGCCAAACACATTTACAATTCGCACAAGCCAATCCAAGACCTATAATTGTAAATAAGTTTAGCTTTTCCTTACTTTATTGAATTTTAGTGCGTTTAATTTTTACATACAATTGCTAACATCGGGTCATAAAACATGCGGGTTTTGGTGGTTTGCAAGCTTTTTACTATCTTCAAACTTTATTAACGGGTGATAATGAAACAGGGCGAAATCCCGCACGATTTCATACCCGAGAACCGTTATGCATAATATTTGCTCAACGCACAAATGACAGTTAAATATTAAAATGAAAATGAATCCATACTATTATTTATATTATAAAATTTATGTCTTCACAAAAAAATTAGGAAACTGGCAAGTTGCTTGGAGCGCTGTTTTGGGTCTATCTTTTTTGTTGATAATTAATGTAATTTTGATACTTGAAAAATTAGTTGATATTTCTCGGTTTGAAAATGACAGAGTTATCGTTTGGATTACTGGTGCAGTAATTTTAATAGCTAACTTTTTTCTGTTTGACTATAAAGCAAAGTATAAAAACTTAGTGAATAAATATAAGAACGAATCTGACATTTCAAGAAAGTTTGGAAATAGTATTGTATTAATTTATGTTATAGCCACATTATTATCTATTTTTATTATTTGACTGTCTTTTCTTTAGGAAATAGTACAATCATTTAACTTGATAGATTAGAATAACATAGCATAAACTTAAAAGAACTTGACAAGTTAAATTAAAAAAAAGCAACAAAATGATATTTCAATACCCAGAATTCTTTTTTCCATCATTTTTACTTCTTGACATTTTTGCGGTTGGACTGTTAATTCTGACTATTTTTTCTAAAAAGAAGTTTTTTACTCGCATGTTTTTAGGACTGTCAATATTTGTTTTCCTTGTGACAAGTTTATTTAAATTAATGAGTGTAAAACCTCATTCCATTCCTTCATCTCCAGTTGATATTGAAATACAATCTGACAAGTATATAACTTCTTTTTATTACGTTGGAGAAGTTGAAAACGAAAAAAAGGTTTTCTGGAAAGAAATTATGTTCAAGAAAAATAAAGAAAGAATGTTTGACTTGGAAAGTAGTATTCATGACAGTTTAATAATTGCTAAAAAGTTTTCAGGTGACTGGAAATTCAAAAGCGTGAAACTTGACTGGAACATTAAGCCAAAAGTAAATCTTATGGATAGTGAATTTCAGTTTGACAGAAATGGTGAAATTGAAAAGGCAGTCAAAAAATACAGAAAGATCGAATATGGAAATTATTTTAGCAATTTATTGACAATTGCTTTTTTCATATTGGTAATTTGGAGAATACGCAAATACAATGCATAACATTGGGTCATAAAGCATGCGGGTTTTCGTGGTTTTCTGACAATTTTAGTTATCTTTAACTTTCGGTTTCGGGGGACACTGAAACGCTGCGGAACTCCCGCACAGCTTCATACCCAAGGACCGTTACAGGGCATATTAGTGCACCTAATTCACTCTTAATAAAACATAAATATGAATAGGATATTACTTTCGACTTTAATCTTTTTTGTATTCATTTCGGCTGAAGCACAGAAAGTTGAAAACATTGAATATTATAATTTTAAAATAGAAAAAGTTAAAAACCGTAATTTCAATTCTATCAGAGATACATTGATTGGTGATTGGCAGTACTTTCAAGATGAATTTTACTTTGAAATTTTATTTACAAAAGATACTTTATACGAATATTCATATGTAGCGGGAAAAATTTCACCTTATGCTTATCAAATTGAAGGTAATTATTTGACTGTAACAAGCACTTCTGGACAGAAAAAATATATATTAATGAACGTAGAGAACATCAATACAATTTTGATGGAAAGATTTGACACATCTTATGTTAATGGAAAGATAGATTCTACAGCAATTATGAAATGGACTATAAGAAGGATTCCTGAGAAGGAATTTAGATTTAGCAATTTGAAATATTGGAATGAGTATATTGATAAAACAGGAAAAACTACTTTTGGTAAGCAAACAATGAAATTTATTAACGATTTTAATAGACGAAGAGAAGAATATGAAAAATACGCCCTGTAACATCGGGTCATAAAGCATGCGGGTAATTGTGGTGGTCTGACAAGTATTTATTACATTTGTTTCAGCGTCAACGGGTGACACCGAAACACGGCGGCAATCCCGCACAGCTTAATACCCGAAGACCGTTATAAATAAGCCGCGAAATTCAGTTTTTCGAGCAATTCTGCTCTTTTTTGTTAAGTATAAAATTTAAGAGTCTTTATTCGCATTATGACAGCTTTTGTATTTTGGAAAGGTAATTTACTTTCTGACAATGAAAGTGTAATTTATTCGTGCTATTTGACACTGAATTTATCGATATTGGTACGGTAGGTATGATAAAAAATTGTTTTAGTCTTTTCCAACGCGCTTTTGTGCTTCGCACAAATTGGGATTCAATTTAAACACATTTGCGAAGCAAATAAGTTTAAATTTTTTATTAAAACTTAAGATTTTGTTTAATTTTGATCACCTATTATTAATAAATTAAATATTATGAGAAAAACTATTATTGTTGTAATTCTTGTGTCTATTGCAAGTTTAACTTCAGCACAGAAATATGTAAAACTTTATAACAAAGGAGTTGAGTCATTTAAGCAAGAGAAATATACAGAAGCAGATTCATTGATTAGCTTAGCTATAAAAAAATGCTCAAAAGAATTTGAAAAAAAGAATATGTATTTTGATCGTGGAGTTATAAGATTATATTTATCAGATACTAGTGGATTTTGTAATGACATGAAATCTGCAAATGACCGTGAAGCAGAAGTAAATTATAAAAAATTATGTTTAAAATACAATGACGAAGCAAATAAATACTATAGTCAAGGTTATCATGAATTTACACAAAAAAACTATAAGGCATCAGATTCATTGCTTACCTTATCAATAATGTCATATGAATTTGTTGATAATGTATTTCTAAGAGGTATGGCAAGGTTATACATGTTAGATACCAATAGCTTTTGTTCTGATATGGAGAAGATTTATAATCTTAATGATCAGGCAAATCAAAATTATCAGAAAATATGTAGATCTAATAGTCCAACTAGTAACTCAATTGAATACGTTCAACAACCATGTCCATGTATGAATGAAAGTGAAGGTGAGGTTTTTTTTGTAGTTGAAAATATGCCAAAATTTAATGGTCAAAGCAGTGAGGCATTTCGTATTCACATACAACAAAACCTCAAATATCCAGTTGAAGCATTACAAAATAATATAACAGGAAGAGTATTTGTTCAATTTGACATATGTAAAAATGGCGAAGTAAAGAATGCTAAAATTGTTAGAGGTGTGCATGAAACACTGGATAATGAAGTATTAAGAGTTATAAGCACATCGCCCAAATGGAGTCCTGGATTGCAACGCAATAAGCCTGCAGTTGTTAGGTTTACTTTCCCAGTTGTATTTCAGATGAAAATGCAGAAATAAGTTAAGTACATTTGCATATAAAATGCAAAAGAGCTTAACTTTTGCCCTCTAGGGCAATTTGCTATTTCTAAAAACTAAAACAATTTTAGCCCTTCGTAGATAAACAACTACCAAACTGAAACGGTAGTATATACGGCCAATTTATAACAGCGGGTCAGCATCAATGCGGGGGTTTGGTAGGTTCTTGCAGTTTTGTTATATTTGTTTCAGCGTCAACGGGTGACACTGAAACACGGCGGCAATCCCGCACATAATGCTACCCGCGGACCGTTAGCCGTAATATATTTTATTGAAAAACAGCGTTTATGATACGAGTCTATTTTGACTGGAATGTTTTTAGCAATTTAAAAGAAGATGAATTTCGTGTTTTTAAAGAAAAGCTTTTAAATAATAAATCAAAACTTCTATTCCCATATTCGCATGCACATTTCACAGACTTAATGAAAAGTTTTGTTCCTTCCAATGAGAAATTTCAATTTGATTTGGATACATTAAGTGAAGTTTGCGGAAAGCATAATATTGGTTGGGATGGTAAAAAGTCAATGTTATATTTTGCGACACCTGCTGAATTTTTTGATAGTGTAAAAGACCAGCCTGACAATTCATTAGATTTTGATATAGATGAACTCTTTGACCAGTTTAGTGCAATTGAAGATGAGCTTGGATTTGGTAAAATTTGGAATACTTTACAAACTTTATTTAAAACTCAGAAAATACCTTTTGAAATTTCCGAAGAAAATAAAGAAGTTTTAAATCAAATGTTTCCGAATTTGACTAAAGATTCTTCAATGTGGGATTTTATCAAAGAGATAGTTTCTTTCTTAAAGAAATTCTTGAACAATAAAGATTTCTACAAGAGTTTCAGAAATACAATAAATGAGAAAGGTTTTCGTCTTGACCCAAATTCAAGCAAGTGGGAATCTGACGAAGTAATAAAACAAATTAACCTTTTCTTAAATTCAATAAAGGAAAACCTTACTTTTCAGGAACTTGTAAAATTGGCATTTGTAAATAGAAAAGAGAAATATACACGTTTTGAATATTTTAAGGTTGCCTATATTATTCTGGATTTGATAGGTTATAAACGTGATAGGTTAAGAAAAAAAATTCATTCAGTTAAAAACATAATTGCAGACTCTGAACATTCCTTTTACGGTGCACATTGTGATTATTTTGTAGCGATTGATAAGAATTTACTTTTAAAATCAAAAGTGCTCTATTCAGAATTTAATATATCAACAACAGTTTTAACATTTAAGGAATTTATAGACATTTTTGACACTATCATGCATAATCATCCTGATACAGTTGAAGAAATTGTTGATGAAACTCTAAATTCAATTTCCTTAAATAATATTGTTGAAAAGCATGAGCAAAAAGAGCCAAAAGATATTCTCTTGACAATTAAACTGCCAGTTCCTTATTTGAATTTTTTTAATTATGTTTTATTACAACAGCCATCGAATAGTAATGCACTTGGTTTAATATTTTATAAAACTTTCGAAAATTATGCGGATATGCTCTATTATACTGAAACTGAAGAGCTATTTGATAGAGTTGATAAAATCTTTCAATTTGAAAGGACTGAGTCGTTTGATAAAGATAAACAAGAGTTTATTCATGACTTAACAAATAAATCTTTTACAAAGAATATTAAATACGGTGTCGTAAGATTAGAACGAGAAATGCCAAGTAATAGAATAGTTTTTCAATACACTCTAAGAATAAAATAAAATATACAACGGCTAACATTGGGTCATAAAGCATGCGGGTTTTCGTGGTTTTCTGACAATTTTAGTTATCTTTAACTTTCGGTTTCGGGGGACACTGAAACGCGGCGGAACTCCCGCACAGCTTCATACCCAAGGACCGTTAGGCACAAGGTTTTACTTGAGATTATTTGTTATATGATTATTGAATCAAAGAATATATTAGAAAAGTATGATAATAAGATCTTCTATAAGTATCTTGATATTGATGGTGGTATAAAAATGCTTGACAATAAAACTTTGAAATTCAGTATGCCTTCTGAATTTAATGATCCATATGATATTTATGAGGGTTTATTGGATTTTAATAATGTGAATTATTTTGGAGAGGAAGTATTTGAAAAACATAAAAATAGATTAAACAGAAAACAACGTAGAATATATAAAAGTAGATCAAATAGGGAAACAGAAAATATATTAAGAAACGCAGTTTCAGTTTTAAAGAATAATATTGGAATTTGTTGTTTAAGTGAGATAAATGATGAAATTCTTATGTGGAGCCATTATAGTAAAAAGCATACTGGAATATGCATAGGAATAGAAATTGATATTAAGGAATTTGCGAAAAATAAAATATTTTTTTTCCCTGTAAATTATGTTGTTAAGTATGAATCTAAATATTTTGGATCTGATAAAAACGAACGCGATAAATCTTTAATATATTGGACAAAGACAAAATATCTGAAATGGAAGTATGAAAAAGAAGTAAGATTGATTGATTTTGAATACTTTAACCATCATAAATCTGGTCTTTACAATATTGAGAAGTCTAAGATAAAAGAAGTATATTTTGGAACTAATATTGATAAAGACAAAAAGAAAAAGATCATCAAAATTATTAATAGTTTTGATACTAAACCTGCATATTATCAGATGGAATTAAAAAATGATGAATTTTCATTAACTAGAAAATAAAACCCAGTGCCTAACAGCTGTTCAAATTCAATGCGGGGTTTTGTAGTTTAGCAAGGTTTCGTTACTTTTATGTTTCATTATCAACGAATTCTATGTAAAAAACAAGGATTTTGCTTCTTTTTTCTTTGTTAAAAA
>JBHOSR010000093.1:0-8660 GCA_042584405.1 Bacteroidota bacterium | reverse complement strand
CATGCGGGTTTTCGTGGTTTTTTGACAATTTTAGTTATCTTTAACTTTCGGTTTCCGGGGACACTGAAACACGGCGGAACTCCCGCACAGCTTCATACCCAAGGACCGTTATAAGTAAGGCGATTTTTCAGAAAAGGTATACTGCTATCCATCTTTTCAAGTTTGTAAATCAAATAATCTTTTTATCGGTTTGACACCTTTTGTAAGTTAGAATTTTTATCTCGTTCTGACAATGAAAGTGTCATTTCTATACAAAGCAGTTTGAAAATTTAGTTTTTGAGTTTATTTCGGTAACAATGATAAAATAAAAAATTAGTATTCCAACGCTCTTTGCAGCCTGACGGCTGCATTTTTTATTTTTTACCACCCCACATTTAAACTCTTTACCGGCTTCGCCGCCAAAAAGTTTAAATTTTTCCCTTTGTAAATTATAATTCTCATAAAAACTATTAATTTTGTTTACTTTATATTTTGACTATAGTTTCTCTGTAGTCATTTTTACATATCAAATAAATGTAAGATTATATTACTAAATTATTTAAAATGAGAAAAATTACAACTGTCTTTTTAATAACAATTACATTTTTTAGTTCTTTTGGTCAGTCTGCAAACCAAGATGAAGTATTTTATAAAAACGGTATTGAATTACTTGACAACAATAACTATTCAGCAGCAATTTACTATTTCAATAAAGCGATAGACTTAAATCCAAATATTTCTATATATTATCATAACAGGGGTTATGCAAAACAACTGATAAATGATTTGGAAGGTGCACTAAACGATTATAAAAAAGCAAGTAATTTAGTCCCTACTGAATCATTATATTTCTATCTAATAGCGAACATATATAATGAACAACAAAATTACACTGAAGCAATTACTAATTATTCCACTGCAATAGATTTAGACGGAACAGATTATTTATACTTTTTTAATCGTGGTAACATATTTCTAAAGATTGAAGATTACAAGAATGCGATAAACGATTATAACACTACATTAAATGACAACTCTAATCATTATGGAGCATATAATAATAGAGCTATTGCAAAATATAAGCTCAACGATATTGAAGGCGCATGCTATGATTGGAATAAAGCTAAGGAAAATGGTTTAGATATTTCAAGCATGTACATAGAAAAATACTGTTCTAATGTAAAAATTGATAGCTTAATTGAAGTGTTTGATGCTGTTGAAAATGAAATTAAACTTAATATGAGTAGTAGTACTTTGCCTAGTTTCAATTATAATGGCATGACTGAATTTAAACGATTTATTCAGATGAATATTAGATATCCGATTAATGCTCAAGAAAGAGGTCATCAGGGTAAAGTTGTAGTTGAGTTTTATATTATGAAGGATGGCTCTATTGATAGTGTTAAAATAGTTAGATCTGTAACTAAATCTTTGGATACTGAAGCTTTAAGGTTAATTCAGTTATCAGAAGGACATTGGAAACCAGGAACATTCTTAGGAAAACCTATTAATTCTCCAATGACTTTTCCTGTTGAGTTTGTTGTTGGAGGAATTGTTAATGATCCCTCAATATTTTTCACAAATAAAAAAAATGAAGTAAATTATGATGAAGCAACATTATATGCCAATGGTAGCAGAAATAACATTTTTGAATATGAAAAATTTTACTATGATAGTATTTGGCAAATTACAATAATGGAGAAAGCTAGTTATTACAGGGTTGCACAGTGGGATCCATATAATAGGTATTTCCATGGAAAATACAAAGATTACACCATAGATAATGAACTTATTGGAGAAGGAAAATACTTTGATAATATGAAAGATGACACAGTATTGATTTATTATCCTTCAGGTCAACTTAAATGTAAAGGGTTCTATTCAAAAAATAATCCTATTAAAGAGTGGTATTATTATTATGAGAGTGGAAAACTATGGCAAAAAGTTATTTTTAAAAAGAATTCTTTCTATATTGATACCTTTATTGATAATCACGATAGTTTGTTAGTAAGTGAAGGAACTGGTTCTTGGCAAATGAAATTATTAGATGGAGACAAAAAATTTGAAATTGTCTACAAAGGAGAATTTAAAAAAGGTAAAAAACATGGCGAATGGATTATGTTTCACAATAATGAAAAACTAGTCGATGAATTCTATAAAAATGGCAGATTTGTTAGAGGAAGTATATATGATAACGAAAAAAAACAGCTAATAAAATCAAATCAAGCTAATTTGAATCAATGGATATTTAATCCTATTCATTTGAATTGCAGTGAAGGATTGACATTTGATTCAACAACTACAAATGCAAATTATAAATTTAAAATAAAATAGTTATACAAACACTTTGGTAAGCCTGCTATGGCAAACACACAGCCTAAGGCTTACCAAAAAGTTTGTAAATCATCCTATTTTGCCGCAACCGGCAATAAGAAATCCCAACCTTAATACTAATTTTTTATGTTTTCATGGATGAGTTTTCACCAAGCTGACAAGTATAGTGGCACTCTCGCCCAACTTATAACAGCGGGTCAGCCTACATCCGGGTGTTTGGTGCATTCTTGTAATTTAGCTATATTTGTTTCAGTGTCAACGGGTGACACTGAAACAGGGCGGCGATCCCGCACGACAGGCTACCCGCGGACCGTTAGGCGCAAGGAGTAAAAAAAATCAAAAAAGACAATTTGATAACATTTTCTAAATCGAATCATTCTACCAAAGTGATAGATAATATTTTAGTTTCCCTGCCCGCTTTTGCACTAACGTGCAATTAAAAAGTATCCTTTGAGTATTAAACACATTTGTTTCGTTTCACTTCACAAAAGAGTTTAATTAATCTTTTCATAATTTATTAGGTAGCAACTTTCTTTTTCTTGTTTTACGTATTAGAGTCTGCTACTTCATTTATGACAAATTGTTGTGTGCTTTTATTCTTTTATAAATCTTAATAAATCCTTATTGCCTCCATTAAAATATATTGTATCGGGTAAGAATTCTGATTTAGGATATTTATTTTTTAACGGCATAGCAAATCCTTGAGACTTATAAACAAGAAAATCCCCCGAATTTAATACACTTTCATTAAATGTTAAAAATATTGTATCATTTTCTACTTTAAAAGTTCCTGTATATTTTTTTAAATTAATAGAATTGTTTCGATACTCAAATTTGAAATTTTCACGCAATATAATTTCAAAAGAAACTAAAGATAATTTAACGGAGTTTCCTTTGTAAATAATCTTACTTTTAAATGGTTCAATGCAATTTTTGTAATTGTCCGAAAAAGATAAGCCAAAAAGAATAAGCCATCCTAAAACCAATGTGATAATCCTTAATTTGTCATATCTTTTATTTCTAAACATTTTAATAGTATATATTATCTGAATTACAATTAGAAATAAAAAAAGTATTATTCCCATTGATAAAATAATACCCCAAGTTGAATAACCCATAATTCTTTTTCCTTCAAAAAACCAAGGTAAAAACTTCAGTAACAGAATATCTAAGATTATTAATGATATAAGTATATAGCTCCATTTTTTATTCATATCTATTTTTTATTTGTACACAACGGCTCGCAGTTAAGCTATCGTACGGGTTTTTGCTGTGTTTAATTGTTCACCATTGAACAACTTTACTAAAATAATATTTAGTCAGCGAACCACCAAACCCCGCATATTGTTTGAACTGCTATCATCCACTGTGTTTATCTATTTTCAATATAGTCGATAAAAAAAATTATTAAATTAATCTAAAAGTTATCATAGTTTGATGTCTTTCTTTCTATTTTTTTCTTCTCAATAAATTTCAGTAAAGCAAATAGAATAAATACTAGTCCAAGGATAACTGAAACATATAATGAAATTTTTATTACCTCAACGGAAAGATGATTTTTTATCAAGCTTCTAACCATTGCTAATACAACCGCTATAATTAATGAAGAATAGCTTATCCTATCATAAATTTGGAGTCTCTTAATAGCTGTTTGATTATTTTGTTTCATATCATGTTGCTAATTCTCACTAAACATTGTAGCTTAATACTAAACAAATAAATAGATTGCAAAGGAAATAAATATAAGTATCGGTAATATAGTTAAGGTCATAAATAACCAATACAATGTTTTATACCTAATATCTCTTTCTGATAATTCTTTTAGATTTCTAAACGTTGAAAAATCTACATCAAAAAAGCTAATAGAATAACCTTCCTTTTTTAAAATATATCTTACCCATATATGAATGCCAATATTGGGCATTATGAATGCTATAAAAGAATTGAAAAGTAATTGTTCAATCATATTTATTCTATTTTCATTTATAAGGTACCTAATTCAAATATTATATATTGCAAACCCTAATAACCACAACTGTTAATAATTTGGGGCGTTGGGCATTGCAAAATTCCAAGCTATCAAACCGCTAAATATTTTATTAATATATATATTCTCATATTTACGACTGTCCGCCCAATGACCTATATTTATTGTTGTGTGTCGTTATTTTTTAGCTTTCTTATCTAATATCGTTTTCATACTATTCGTAAACTGTTTTGAAGCCACTTTACTTTGTATTATCTGATTTATAAGAAATACTAAAATATCTTTAATATGTCCCGCATTTTCAAGGCAATCTTTATCAGATTCTGCGTGAATACCTTCACTTAATTCACTATGAAGCACACCTAGCGGATTTACTCCATTTGGTTTTAAAATTGAAGGTAATAAATCTTTTATTAAATCTATTTTTTCTTGAGTTACTCTTGTTTTTTTTGTTAGTTCTAAAGCTTTTATATAATTATCTTTATTTTCAACTTCAATTAAATCAGTTATTGAATCTAATAGTTCATCAATAACCGTTTCTGTAATTCTCCTATAATATGCAAATGCACCAATACCATAACCTTGTGATTCACAAACAAGTCCTTTTCGAAATGTTTTTGCATGCTGATTTAGAGTTTTTTCTAAATTCTTATCCATTTTAATTTCCCATTCTGGATATTGTCCAACTTTATAGATCGTATCAAGAGTTTTATTTACATGTATAAAAAATCTTCTCTCAAAAGAATTGCATGATGTACATTGATATCTTATATCTAGGACTCTGTTTTTTCCATTATCGTTCCAATTATCATAGCCATCATGACCATACTCATTAACCATTTTAAAAGTTTGGATTGAATTACAAATGTGGCATTTCATATTTATTGGAGTCTTATCCCACGTATTAATATTATAAGAAAATGACTCTTCATATTTTAATTGATGAAATAACGAGTATTCTTCTAAAAATTCTTTTGTTATCATAGTTTATATTTTGCGGTTCATAATTAATAGCACTCAACTTAAAAATAGAAGTAATATATTCATCCCATTAGATACTGTGAATGTACTATTTTTCGTCAAAACAATCAAACAAATAAATACTTACTTATTTATCGTTTCTTTTCATAATGTGTATGTAAAATACTTTGCTCATCGCTATTACAAGCACATTTGCAATTCTTCTAGAACTTACACAATCCAATTGCAAAAAAGCTTGTAAAGCCAACCCAATTTTGCCTTTCATGCAATAATAATTCCAACCCAAAACTAAAATATTGGTATTTCATGGATAAAGCATAACAAACTGACAGGTTAGTATATTATAACCTCCCAACGCCTAACAGCGGTTCAGAAAAAATGCGGGGCGCAGTAGTATTTTAACAATTTTAGTTATCTTTAACTTTTGGTAACGGGTGATACTGAAACAGGGCGCAAACCCGCACTATTTCTAACCGCAGACCGTTATAAGTAAGCCGCCTAAAAATTTTTGCGAGTAATTCTGCTCTTTTTAAGTCAGTTTTTATTTTTAGATATTTTTAAGTCATTTTCTGACAGTTTTTACCTTTAGCATGGTTTCTATTTTCTGACAATGAAAGTCTATTTTAGGTGCTACTTAAAATGAATTTATCGAGATTGGTTTGGTGGGTATGATAGCAAATTGTTTTAGTTTTATGTTAAACTATCTTAAATAAATATTTACTGTGAACTTTTAGACTATATTTGTTATAATAAGTTTTGTACAATTAAAGAAAATGAAATATGAATTACAGTTGGATTATAATTATTGCTTTTTGGATTGTATTAACTCATTTGATTGCAAAGTATATTGGGTCAAAGCGTGAAATTGGATATGGTAAATCAGTTTTTTGGTCAATTCTACTCACCCCAATAATAGGATTAATTATAACAATATTAAGTAAACAGACTGAAAAACAATAAACTGTGCAAAACACTTAATATGGTAAAAGTGCTTGTTTTTTTCTCTTTTGAGCTATTTGTTTTTTCTAAAAACTAAAACAATTTGTACTTCGTTGATATTACATAGCAAACTGACAGTGTTATTATTTTTGGCGGCCAACTTATAACAGCGGTTCAGCATCAATGCGGGTGTTTGGTGGGTTCTCATAGTTTTGCTATATTTGTTTCAATGTCAACGGGTGACATTGAAACACGGCGGCAATCCCGCACATAATGCTACCCGCGGACCGTTATACACAAGCGGTTTTAATCGCAAAATGACAAATTTTGAAAAAATTATGTACAATCTTACTGACAGAAAAATTAGATTAGGAATTTACAGTGGCATTTTCCTAATTCTGCTATTTTTAATAAAATCCTTTTATGAATACTTTAGTTTTGAATTGATAAGTTACTACCATCTGAAACAGGTTTTAATCCTAGTGACGTTTTATTTCCTTTTTATCAGCTTGCTGATACTTTTATACAATATTGTAGTCAATTTTTATAATCAAGTCCAATTGAAAAGTTATTTCAAATGGTTGATAAGACTGGAAATAATGACAGGTATTTTAGCTATTTTAACTGGATTGGCAACTCAATATGGAATTGTTGGAGCATTTTTCGCAGTTAGACTGGTTTCTTTATTAATTTATATAATAATTTTTTCAAAACTGTTCAAAATTGAAAGCAAAGTGCTACCCGATATTGTTGAACTTCAATTTCTTGTTAGTGCTTACGTTTTAATATTGGCTATTGCTTTCGTTATTTCTTATTACAACAAACAAGAATTAGAATATCTAAATCACCTTTTGAAAGCTATTCCGATTATTTTCATTATTCGCTTCTTGATGAAATTTAGAAGAAGAGAGTTTAAAAATAAAACCGCCAGTGTATAACAGCGGGTCAGCATCAATGCGGGTGTTTGGTGCGTACTTGTAATTTAGCTATATTTGTTTTCAGTGTCAGCGGGTGACACTGAAACAAGGCGGCAATCCCGCACATAATGCTACCCGCGGACCGTTAGCGGTAAACTTTTTAAACGACGCAACTTTATTTGGCAAAAAGTAATCTATTTAACAAACTGATTATGAAAATGAAATATTTACTTCCTACTATTATTTTAACTTCAATTGTTATTATTTTTTTTAATTCATGTGATGAAGAAGAAGATAATTTAAGCTACAACTTGGTTGGTGACTGGAAAGTTATATCTTTTGAAGACTATGACGCTTCAACTAAAATTACTAAAACGGAAGAGAATACATGGAGTCAATTTAATAATGGAGATATAACTGTTAATTTTAGTAATGAAGAATCGACTAAGGGAATAATTTCTGGAATAAATGTGACCAATACATTTCATGGAAATTATAAGACAAATTTTAATGGAGAAATTTCTATTGATAGTGTTTTATGGACTATGATAAATGAACCTGATTGGGGTAGATTATTCCATTCTATAATTGATGCAGACACTTACGAAATCAGAAATGGATATTTAATCTTATTTTATAATCAAAAAAAGAATAGTATTACACTTGAGAAAAATTGATATGTTGTTAATTTAAAAAGTCAACCGCTAACATCGGGTCTTAAAGCAAACGGGGGTTTGGTAGGTATGTCAATTTTTGGTTATATTTGTTTCAATGTCAACGGGTGACATTGAAACAGGGCGGCGATCCCGCTCGCTTCAAACCCGAGGACCGTTAGCGTTAATTTTTACAAAGAACTATGAAAAATAAGAGAACTATATTGATACTATTTGTTTGTTTTTTAACTTTTTATAGTTGTGATAAAGATGATATTGACTTATCAAAAATTGATGAAATTGTAGGTTCGTATAGTGGTGATTATTATTACAATGGTGGCTGGGTTTTATATAGCCCAACAATTACAAAATTTGATAGTAATACCTTATTATTGGATTATTGGCCATCGGGACCTAATTCAATTAAACTTAAGATTGATGGAAATAGTGTGAAAATTGAGAATCAAATCTTTAATTTAGAAAGACACAGTTTGTACTATGGACATCTATATTATTATGATCTTAGACTTTCTGCAAACGGTACATTTGAAAATTCTGAAATAAGAATGAGTTTCTCTGAAGAAATAAAATTAGAAGGTGAAAATGAATTCATTGAAAAGTATTACGGGAATATAATATTGCAAAAAACTGAATTGTAAAAACAACCGCTAACATTGGGTCATAAAGCATGCGGGTTTTAGTGTTGGCTTAACAAGTATTTATTATATTTGTTTCAGCGTCAACGGGTGACACTGAAACAGGGCGGAAATCCCGCACAGCTTCATACCCAAGGACCGTTAGCAAACATTTTTAGCTGCGTCATGCTAAAATAGGTTGACCTTTTTTTCACAATAAAAGACAGGTCAACAT
>JBHOSR010000092.1:0-9025 GCA_042584405.1 Bacteroidota bacterium | reverse complement strand
ATGTTGACCTGTCTTTTATTGTGAAAAAAAGGTCAACCTATTTTAGCATGACGCATTATTTTAGGTTACGCACAACGGTCTTGGCTTAAGCAAAGTTTGGGATTTTCGCCCTGTTTCACTATCCACCGTTAATAAAAACTTGAAGATAGAACAAAGATTGCAAAACACCAAAAACCCAAATTTTGTTTGAAGCCATGTTACAAATTGTACGCTTAACCACCTTAATTGACTTTGGTTTCTATACAAACCGTGAAATACTAAAACAAATTTGTTCTGAAGGGGCAATTCTAATTGCTGGTTACGGCAAAATTATATCATTATTTGAAAAAGTGTTGTTAAATGTGATTTTTTCACTACATTTACATCATAAAACTAAAATATCATGTTACTACGATTTACAATTGAGAATTTTCTGTCATTTAGAGAGAAGCAAGTTTTTTCAATGTTACCTGGAAAGGGAATATTAAAAGCTAATCATAAAACAAAACAAGTAAAAGGAGTATCCGCATTAAAAACTGCCGTTCTTTACGGTGCAAATGCATCAGGAAAGTCTAATTTAATAAAAGCTATTGAATTTGGGAGGGAAACGATTCTCAAGGGCACAAAAACGGAACAACCTATCAATTTCAAAGGATTCAAATTAGATAAAAATTATACTAAAAGAAATTCATATATTGAATATGAAATACAACATAAAGAAAAGAATTATGCATATGGATTTGTGTTTAATACTAAAGAAATTGTTGATGAATGGCTTTTTGAAATAGGAAAATCAACAGAAACAAATATCTTTGAAAGAAGTAAGACTGTAGATTTTGACTTAACTTATTTATTTAAAAAGAATAGTAAAAAAGAAGAAAAGCAATTTATTGAATTTACTGCCAAAGGGACACCCAGAAATCAATTATTTCTCACTCAGATAAGAAATACAAATATCGTAGATAATGTAAGTGATATTTCAGACATACTCAATATAATTGATTGGTTTCAAAATGCATTAACAGTTATTTATCCAAATTCTAGGAATATTGGAAAGAAGTTTGAGTTAATGGAAAATACAAACTTACAAGAATTATTCTCAGAAATGTTAGATTATTTTGACACAGGGATAGATGGGATTGAATTTAAAAATCTTGATTTTGATAAAATTCAAGTGCCCGAAGAAATAAAAGATGAAGTAAAAAATGACTTATTGAGTGAAAAGTCAGAAAAAAATAACGTTTTCTTATCAAATCCTAAAGACGATAAATACTATGTAATTTCAAAAACAACCGAAAATGAATTAGAAGCAAAATTACTTAAGACTAAACACAAAGTTGAAGGAGGAACATATGAACTTTTTGACCTAATAGATGAATCGGATGGGACAAGAAGGATTATGGATTTAATTCCATTAATTATTGACTTTTTTAAAGGTGATAATGTTTTCGTAATTGATGAAATAGAAAGGAGCTTACATCCTAACTTAATAAAAGATTTATTAGAGTTTATTTTAAACAAATGCGAAAAGATTAATAGTCAGGTAATTGTTGCTAGCCATGAAGCTACTTTATTAACTCAGAAGTTATTAAGGAAAGATGAAATTTGGTTTACAGTAAAGAATAAAACTGGTGCAACAAATCTTCATTCATTAGAAGATTACAACATTAGGTTTGATAAAGAAATTATGAAAGATTATTTATTAGGAAGATATAAAGGAGTACCCAAATTAGGCAATAGAGGTAATTTAACCATACTTCCATCAAATAAATAATAATTATGCCTAGAGAGCCTATTCCATTAATTAGAGAAGGTGGTTTTTTGGAAGCCGAAAAGCTATTTATACTTTCATACGAAGGTAAAGTAAGTGAGAAAAAATACTTTGAGGACTTTAGAAAGTCTGAGTTGTTTAATGATAGTGGGCTTATCGAAGTCATATCACTAAAAAGACCTGCAGATAAAGGGTCAGATCCTATAAGCGTTAAAGAACTGCTTCAACAAGCAAAACAAGAATTTCGTTTTAAGGAAACTGATGAGTTTTGGCTAATTATTGACCGTGATGATTGGGAATCTATTCATAATCATAATTTTGATAGTTTAGTTGAAGATTGTAATTCTGAGAAAAATTTCTTTTTAGCAATGAGTAATCCTTGTTTTGAGATATGGTTAATTATGCATTTAAAGGATGTTACAGAATTTTCAGATAGCGAAAAACAAAGAATTTTAGAAAATAATAAAGTAGGAAGTTCAAAAAATTATATAGATAAAGTTCTTGGAACCATTCAAGGAAGAGGTTATAATAAAAGACCAAATCCAAATGTATTTTTACCTAAAACAAAGATTGCTATTAAACGAGCAAAAGATTTGAACATTGATGATGAAGATTATCCTATAAAAATTGGTAGTCACGTGTATAAATTAGTAGAAAAATTATTGAAGTAAAGATATAAGGTTTGTAATAATCTGCAAATTTCAATACAAGTTTTTAAAATACAACTGCAGCCTAACGGCTGTAAAGCGCGTTGGGGAACAAATTTGTTCTAATTATTATTACAACCAAACCATTCTCAAAATAATATATTATCAAACTGCTACGAATAGAATAGACTTAAACTATCAGAACGAGATAAAGTTTCTAACTTACAAAAATTGTCATTCAGTTAATAAACATTCTTGATTTACGAACATATTTAACTGAATTGAAATTGCATGAATTTTCTTAGAGCGTATTATTTGTAACGGTCTTCACATACCAGTATGTTTAGGTTTCCAAAGCACTTTAATTGTCAGACCGATAATTGAAACCGAATATAGCAAAACTTTGTCAAACCGCCAAAACACCCCAAATTACTGGTGATGTGATGTTGGCGGTTGTAGCTTATTAGTTTCTTCCATATATTCTAAAAGCTTGAATAGTTTGATAATATCCATATGATATAAATATTCTTGAAAATGCATCAATTAGCATTAAATTTCCATCGGGGTTAGTAAAATAAAAGTCAAATGAATGTACTGGATTAATGAATAAGACAAAATGCTTTAACAAATTATCCAACCCCCCAACTGAATATGAAGATGCTAACACGTAACCTGTGAAAAAAGCTAATCCAATAAGCAAAGTAAAAGCTACTCCATAATACCAACGAGTCCCGTAATAATTTGAAAATCTATTTAGTTGAAGTAGTATTAATTTTCCCAAATTAGTCCATTTGAAACGCAAACTTTTTCTATAAGATTCTAGTTCTAATCTTTGAAATAGCAATCTATTAATAAAATCGTTATTACTAGAAAAACTACTTTTTATTTGTTTATAATATTCTCGCTTAACACTATGTTTAATACGTTCACTCAATGAATTTTCAACAGATATGTTCAGAGGGATACAATTAAAAAATTCAACACTGCTTAAATCTGTTTTATCAAGATAAATGTCTTTATAACTTTCAAAACTACATGAAGAAAAGATTAATTTAGTGTGGATTCAGCTATTTTAATCCGATTATTGTAATTATGGTCAAAGGATTCTAGGTTTACAAATTTAATGTAGTCAATAGCCTTTAAGTATCTTAATTCTAACAGGTTTATTTTAGCTTCAATGTATGCTTTTCTTATCGTGCCGCATAATAAAAGTGCTCCTATATTATTTTTATAAATCTCAAGATAATCATTGATAACAACGTCAGCTTCAAAATAAATAGCGTTAAAGCTATTGGAGTTATTAAGAAGTAATTTGTTTAATCTTGTGCTACCCTTAAAACTAAGTTTTTTGCCATGAAGATGTTTAAGTGTAATATCATTGATTAAACAATCTTCAAAGATTATTTCACTAAAATTAATAAAGCTAAATACTAAGGAATCTATCTCACAACCAATAAACTTTATTGAATCCAACTCAAATTCATTACCAATCCCTTTAAAATCGTTAAAATTAATTCTTCCTTCCAATTTTTCATTTCGGAATTCATGGGATTTATTCTTTTTTAATATGTCTTCAAACTCTTGCTGTGTCATATTTTGCTATTACCGCCAACGGTCCTTGGGTATGAAGCGGGCAGGAGTACAGCCGCGTTTCAGTGTCCCCGGTGGACGCTGAAACAAATATAATAAAACTTGTCAAACCACCACCACAACCTGCATGCTTTATGACCCAATGTTAGCGAAATGTTGCTTATTCCCATTTTATTTGTTTACTATACGTAGGAGTCTCTAATTCATTTTCATAGTACTCAATTGTCGCATTTCCTGTAGATTCTAAATGTATTAACATACTCATTATTTCATTTTGTCTTTGCGAATTTAATGTAAATCCATTTGGATATTCATTTATTAATTCCCACCCATAAATTGGACCACCTATTATAATATCGGAACCTATAAATTTAATCTTTAGAGATTTATTTAATGGTATTATTGCAGCTACAGAATATGGTGCAGCCTGGAAAATCGTGTCTGAAGGAACAAGAATATTTGGTAATAGTCCATCGGGAGCTGTTACTGGGTCAGGTGATGCGCTATCAGGATAAGTGAAATTTGTATATAAATTGTTGCAATATTTTTCCTGAAATTTTGCAATATATTTTTCAAAATCTGGTATAGATACTGTTTGCCCAAGGTCAGAATATCTTTTCTCTACATTTTTGCGAATATCTATTAAGTTTAGTTGTGAGATATTGAAAAGCAATGTGTCAACCAATGCACGATTTGAAATTAATCCATCTGATGCGAAGTCTGAGGACAAATTCGAAAGAAGTTGTGTTAACTCAGCTGTTAAAGTTGGTAGTTCATTCCACATCATTGTATATCTCTGTAGAAAAATAGAAAATGATAAAAGAATTGCGTTATATTCTTCATCTACTGAAATATCTAAATTATCAAAATCAGTATCAGATGATTCCGCCACACCTAAGAAAGTAAAAAACTCAGATTTTGCTTGTTCATTTGCTTCATGAAAGCTCATGCCATCAGTAACCAAATTTTCAATTCGACTTTTAATTAAATGTGTTAAAACATTAATATTTACAGTTTCTTTTTCTGATAAGTCGGTTAGAGCTTGTAAAGATAAAGTTGCACCCGATAATTCACCATAAATCTCACTGAAATAAAATCCATTCGCTGTAAGTAGTGCTAAATTTGAATTTAATTCGATGTTATTCAAAATAAAGCTACCATCATCTGTCGCAATAGTTGTTGTAAACGATTTCCCAGTTTGTCCAAGATTAGAATTCAACTCATTATGAGTAATATTCGTTCCAGTCACGAATGGACCTTTTTGGGCTTTACCTGTAAATGAATAAATCTTTGATTCATTATCATCTTTTTCGCAGGATAAAACTAATCCGAGTAATAATCCAAGGAATAAAATGTTTATCGTTTTCATTGTTATATCATTTTTTGTTTTATGTAGGATGCTGTCGTGCAATTTTCGCTAACGGTCCGCGGGTAGCCTTATCGTGCGGGATCTGGCCGCGTTTCAGTGTCACCCGTTGACACTGAAACAAATATAGCTAAATTACAAGAACGTACCAAACACCCGGATGTAGGCTGACCCGCTGTTAGCCATTGGCCGTTTTTATTTATAAATTAAGTAATCAATTGGTGTCCTGTCACCACGAAGTATGATTTGTTCTTTAGATTTTAATGAAATGTCGACTATAATCAAATTTTTAAAATTCTCATCAAGATAGTCAACGTCATTCAGAAAATTAGTTTTCACATAAATAAAAAATGACTTGTCAATAAGTACATTAGATTCACTTTTTATAACCTTATTTTCAACAATATATAAAATATCGTTTTGCTCTTTGTCAAGATTTGTATGACTTATCAATACAGAGTCAAGGTTTATAAATTCAATTGAATTTTTGGCATAAAAGTAAACTTCCCCAACTTTTGTTTTCTTTTCAACACGAACTGAATCAATGCTATTAGGATTAAGAAATACATTGTTAAGGTCTATCTCTGTGCCATTAAGGTAAACAATAGGACTTTCTTCTTTTTGAGAATAACCAGTCAAAGAGATAAAACAAAACAATATTAAAAACAGACATTTCATTCGTACAAATTTTAAATTTATAAATAAACATATTTCATTTCGCAAAAAACGGCTTATGGCTAACGGTCCGCGGTTAAGTTTTGACGGGGATACCCGCCCTGTTTCCCTATCACCCGTTAATAAAGATTGAAGATACTAATAAGTTTGAAAACCACCAAAACCCCGCTTAAATTTGAACCGCTGTTATGGGCTTTAATTTATTATAATACAAACACCATCATGTATCTCAGTTTTACCAGTTATTAAATCTATGACCCCAAACACACACAAATTATCTTCATCCACATACTCTCCTGAAGCTTCTAATAAAAAATTACCATTCTCATCATTTAAATAGACCCTTCGAAAACATAATGTATTAACTTCAGCAGCTTCTATCAATTTGCTTAAAGCTTGATCCAAAGATGAAAATTTAATATCTGAATCAGATAATTGACCAATTTGTGAATAAATACGATTTTGGCTAAGAGCGTATTTAATATCATTTTTAGATAAATACTCATCTCTTGGTAAACTTGGATAAATGCGACTATCCTTATTAAGTTTTACCACAAATTTATCACAATTCCATGCAATTGCCCAATCCTTAGTTACTTTGTAACAAATATGAAATGAAATTCCTTCTTTCCATGCATGAAGATGCAATTGACATATTTCTATTTTTTCATCAATGAAAGCATCATTTACATTATTTTCTTCTTTAAATAATTCTTTCCAAATGTCAAAATAATGTAAGCATGTGTCAGATGTGCAATTAAGGTTAATGATATATCCATCAAGATATTCATAATTGTCTTGAGGAATACAAGTCACATTTCTTACTTGAGTATCCTTTTCACATGACCACAGAATAAAAGACAGAAAAAATATATTAAAATATGTTTGTTTAATCATAAAATATAAATTTTAGAATTAATAACTCTTCTTCTTGGTTTTAAATTATTGCCCATAACGGTCCTCGGGTTTGAAGTCGGGCGGGAGTGAGCCGCCGTGTTTCAGTGTCACCCGTTGACGCTGAAACAAATATAGTAAATACTTGTCAAACCTTTACAATAACCCGCCTGCTTTAAGACCCGATGTTATAGGGCGTAAATTATTGTATTTTCTTAATTCTGAATTTTGAATTAATTAATAATCTGCAACTTGTAGAATAACTTAATGGATCGTAATTCAATAAATATACATTTACTGAATCTATCAAAACTTCTAAACTATCTTCAGAAAATTCTGTTATAAATATTGAACCAGAATCATATATTTGATTTGAACTATCACTTTCTATGTAATGTGTATAACTGTCTCCACCTGACCATCCATTTGGTCTTTCAAACATTACACTATAATGCACATAAGTATCACACCAACCTTTCCCAACCTTAATTTCCTTATTAATTATAAATTCAGTTTCTGGAAAATGAATTTCTAATAATCTTCTCCATTTAACTCCAAAGTATGAAAATGCTTCAATCTTATAAAACTTTTCAGATATAGAAGATGTTGTATCGCAATTTATATAAACATTAAAATATGCTGTTGAATCCCAATTAAAACTTTCTGTATTATCAGATATTAATTCACAGTTTTCATTATATTTCAAATTACAAGAATATATTGGTTCTACTGTTTCTTGATCTGGTTCAATATTATCATCACAACTGACAAATAAGAAAATAAATATTAGAAATTTCAGTTTTTTCATTATCTCTATTCGTTTTGTGGTCGCTATTTATGCCCTATAACGGTCCGCGGGTAGCATTACGTGCGGGATTGCCGCCGTGTTTCAGTGTCACCCGTTGACACTGAAACAAATATAACAAAACTGCAAGAACCCGCCAAAAACCCGCATTGATGCTGACCCGCTGTTATGCATTGTTAAATTTAGAATTTAACCATAAAGACATATTGTGCTTTTACAGCTTTGTCTCCTATATATAATGGTTTAGGCTTTGGGGCATCAACAACCGCGTCCAAAACTGTATTCATAAGAATATCATTAAATTGCTTTTCTTCATCTTCATTTAATGACATACGTTTCAACTGCTTTGAATTTGAAGAACCATTAACAAAATGTATTAATTCTCCAGTCTCAGAGGCAATGCATATTACAACAAAATAGTATTCATTAAAAATATCATGTATTTTTAATTTCCTTTCAATGCTAGGTGGAGTTTTAACTTTTTTATTGACATAGTTCTGAAGTTTTTCAGTATAAATCTGCAAATAATTATTATCTAATCGTTGATAAGCCTTGATTGTATCAATTGTACTAAAAATTGCAAAGCTTTCATCACTCTTAGTCAAGTCATATACAAATCCAGTTGGTGGTTTAAGTTTAACTTCAAAAAATGATGATTTCTCAACTTTACGCGTAAAGGAATTGTCATAAAAAGTTGTATCAATACAATATAAATTATAATTATATTTGGCATTTTCAGAATAAGGACTTATTTTTTTCATATCCAAACAATAACCATTAGTGTCTAATACGTATAGTTTGGTCAATCCACGAAGGAACATATTATCTACAAATTTGTATGAATTAATAGATTCTGATAACCAATATTCTGATTTTTCATAATTTTTATTTAGAAACTCAGCTTCTCCTTTTTTAAATAGCTCATAAGACTTGGTGTCACATTTAATGCAGTAGTTTTTATACATAAATCTAGCCGGTTCATAATATAAATCGGCCGATGATTTAATATCACTACAAAATCCACAAGTGTCATTTAAATTCAATTTTGATAATCCTCGTAGATAATATACTTCTCTATTTTCTTCTTTTTTCAATGATTCATCATACATTGAAATAGCTTCTTTAAACTTTCCTTGATCAAATAAATTATTCCCCTGTTCAAAATATTTATTTGCTTTTTGACCAAATAAAATATTAACTGTCAATAAAAAAAATATTAGAATTGTTTCCCTTTTCATTTGAATTTTATGTCTCGTGCTAAAATAGGTTGACCTTTTTTAGCAGTTTTTTGTTAAAGA
>JBHOSR010000091.1:0-9078 GCA_042584405.1 Bacteroidota bacterium | reverse complement strand
GTTTACTTCTGGAAGCACCTAAAATTTGCAATTTATTTGTTAATAAAGGTGAAGAAATAGTGAGTACAAAAGGAAAAGTTAATAAGTGGAATCAAACCCTTTATACAACCGATTTTGCTTATGATACTGAAATACCTTTAATAGTATTAATTAATAGAGGATCAGCATCTGCTTCGGAAATTGTTGCTGGAGCATTGCAAGATTTAGATAGAGCAGTAATTTTAGGTCAAAGAACGTTTGGAAAAGGTTTGGTGCAAACAACCATACCTTTAAGTTACAATGCTCAATTAAAAGTTACTACCGCAAAATATTACATTCCAAGCGGTAGATGTGTACAAGCATTAGACTATACAAATAGAAATAAAGATGGTAGTGTGGGTCATATCCCTGATTCACTAATATCAGAATTTCAAACTCGAGCCGGGCGAAAAGTATACGATGGTGGAGGAATTATTCCTGATATAAAGGCTGAATCAGAAGAACTTAGTCAGTTGTCAATTAGCTTATTGACACAGAATGTGATTTTTGATTTTGCAACCAAGTTTGTGCATGAAAACATTGAAATACCAAGTGTAGACGAATTCAGAATAACAGATGAAATATACAACGATTTCGTTCAATTTGCTTTACTTGATAGTTTTAAATATGAAACTCAAAGCGAAAGAGAATTGATTGAGCTGGAAAAAGTGATAAAGAGAGAAAAGTATTATGATCAAACAAAAGACGAATTAGAAAATTTGCGAAAAAGCTTAAACAATGATAAAGAAACGGATTTAGTAAATTTTAGAGAAGAAATTGTACAGTTTTTACGCAATGAAATTGTTGGGCGCTATTATTATGAAGACGGTCAAGTTAAAACAAACCTAATAGATGATATTCAGTTACATAAAGCAATAGAAATTTTAAAAAGCAAAGATCAATACAATTCAATATTATCGTCCGAATTTGAAAATCAACATCAGGATGGAATGAAAATTAGTATGTTAGAAAAGGCTTTAAAAGAAGACCAGGAAAGCACACAAGAAATGTATTTTTACGAATCGATTGTGAATTAAATGTACTACAGAAAACAATAATAAAACCCGAAGGTTTCTGCTTCGGGTTTTTTCTTATTATAAAAGCATAAATGCGAATATCTTCTTAATGTGCTTCAAGCCAATTTTCTCCAATTCCTAAATCGACAGTTAAAGGGATACTAAGCTTAACAGCATTTTCCATTTTTTCTTTAACGATTGTTTTTACAATATCAATTTCTGATTTATAAACATCAAACACTAATTCATCATGTACTTGAAGAATCATTTTGCTTTCAAGGTTCTTCTTGTGGAATTCATTGAAAATGTCAATCATTGCCAATTTAATAATATCCGCAGCAGATCCCTGAATTGGAGCATTTATAGCAAATCTTTCCGCATTTCCTCTAACAATACCGTTTCTAGAGTTAATATCGTTTAAAATACTTTTTCTTCCCATCATGGTTTCAACATATCCTTTATTGCGTGCCCTAGCTATGCTCTTATCCATGTATTCTTTTACTTTTGGAAAGCTATTAAAATATTCATCTATTAACTGTTTTGCTTCGGTTCGTGGAACATTTAGCCTTTGTGATAATCCAAAGGCTGAAATACCGTAAATTATACCAAAGTTCGCTGTTTTTGCCTTTCGTCTTTGATCACCAGTAACATCTTTAATGTTTTCCACGTGGAAAATATTTCTAGCTGTCGATGTGTGAATATCAACATTATTTTTGAAAGCTTCAATCATATTACCGTCCTGGCTAAGATGCGCCATTATTCTTAACTCAATTTGAGAATAGTCAGCTGCTAGTAATAAATGCTCATTACTTGATGGAATAAATGCTTTTCTAATTTCTCTTCCACGTTCTTCGCGAATGGGGATGTTTTGAAGATTTGGGTTTTTCGAACTTAGCCGACCTGTTGAAGCAACTGCCTGCTGATATGAAGTATGTATTTTACCTGTTTTTTCATTGATTAACTTTGGCAATGCTTCAATATAGGTTGATAAAAGCTTTTTGAGTGAACGAAAGTCTAAAATATCATTGATAATTGGGTTTTTATCGGCAAGTTTTTGAAGTGTTTCTTCGCTCGTAGAATACTGTTTGGTTTTTGTTCTTTTTGCATTAGGATCTAATTTCATTTTATCGAAAAGAATTTCTCCTAATTGTTTAGGTGAAGATATATTAAAATGAATTCCAGCTTGTTTAATAATTTTTTCTTCAATTGTAATTAATTCTTTGTTAAGTTCTTTGGCGTACTCATTTAATGCGTTAATATCAACTTTAATGCCCGATTGTTCCATGTCTGCTAAGACAGGAATTAAGGGCATTTCAATGGTAGAAGACAAATTATCTAAATAATTTTTTTCAAGTTCTTTTTCAAAGAGTTCTTTTAACTGAAATGTCAGGTCTGCATCTTCACAAGCATAATCTTTTATTTTTTCAGATGGAACGTTTCTCATTGAATCTTGCTTTGCACCTTTCTTTCCTATTAATTCTTCAATACTAACAGGTTTATACCCTAAATACTGTTCTGATAAAAAGTTAAGATTATGTCGCAAATCGGGTTGCATTAAATAATGAGCGATCATTGTATCAAAAATATCTCCTTGTACCTCAATTCCGTATTGCTTTAATATCGAAATGTCATATTTAATATTTTGACCAATCTTTCGGATATCTTTATTCTCAAAACGGCTTTTAAATTCATTGAATAAATTAACAGACTCGTCCATATTATTCGGAAAGGGGATATAAAAAGCTTCATTGCTTTTAACACATATGGCAAGTCCTACAATTTCGGCTGTATGAGGATCTAAGCCTGTAGTTTCAGTATCAAAACAAAACTCTTTTTGTTCTGCTATTCGTTGTATTAATTTCTTTCTTTTTTCGGCAGTATCAATGAGTTGATAATTGTGATCCGTGTTTGAAATGTCTTTATAATCTGAAGATTTTTTCTCAATTTCTACGTCTCCAAATAAAGATCCTTGCATTACACTTGAAGCAGGTGTGGATACAATTTCCTTTTGAAATAATCTCCTGGCTATTGTTTTGAATTCTAACTCCTGAAACAGTTTGGTTAACTTTTTCTCATCAGGTTCTTCCAAAACTAATTTTTCTGGATCAATCTTTACAGGAACATCAAGTTTTATGGTTACTAATTCTTTAGAAAGCATCACCTGGTCTTTATTTTCTTCAAGTTTTTCTTTTTGCTTTCCTTTAATCTCTTCAATATGGTTATAAACATTTTCTATACTTCCATATTGCTCAATAAGTTTTATGGCAGTTTTTTCACCGATACCCGGGGCTCCTGGCACATTGTCAGAACTATCACCCATTAAACCAAGTATATCGATTATTTGAATAGGGTCTTGTATATTGTATTTTTCACAAATTTTCTGCCTGTCAATTATTTCCATTTCGTTTCCACCACGAGCAGGCTTAAGCATCAGAATATTATCAGATATTAATTGACCGTAATCTTTATCTGGAGTCATCATAAATGTTGTGAAGCCTTCTTTTTCAGCTTGTTTAGCTAAGGTTCCTATTACGTCATCAGCTTCGTATCTTTCCACTTCAATAACCGGTATTTTAAATCCTTCAATTAGTTCTTTTATATACGGAATAGAAGATCTTATATCTTCTGGAGTTGCTTCTCGATTTGCCTTGTATTCTTTATACATTTCATGTCTGAATGTAGGATAAGGTGGATCAAAAACTACTGCAATATGTGTAGGATTTTCTTTAGCAATTAGATCAATTAGTGTATTTATAAATCCATATATAGCAGAAGTGTTTTGTCCTTTTGAATTAAATCGTGGGTTTTTAATAAACGCATAATATGAGCGATAGATTAAAGCATAAGCATCTAACAAATAGAGATTTTTAGACATAAGGTAAAGATTAAATTGTTTTTAGATCTAATAAAAAGCAAAATACTAAAATACCAAATAATAATTAGGGATAACTATATTAATAGTACTTAAAATACTCATAAATCGTTAATTATTATCAGAAGCGTACCATTCAGCAAATGAGGTTGCTGTTTCGTAAAGTTTAATACTATAAAGTTTTAAGTTCTTGGGGAATTTTTTTAATAATTTTTGTGCAAAATCTATAACCATGTTTTCACAGGTTGGTTGATAATCAACAATATATTGCTTAGCAAACATTTGATTGCCTGTACAATTTATGGTTTCAAGCGCTTTTTTATTTAAGATTATTGCATGGTCTAACGGAATTATTATTTCATCTTTTATGATTTTTTTAAGATCACCAAAATCAATAACCATTCCATTCTTAGGATTATTTTCATTTAGAATTGGTTCGCCAATAATGGTTACAAACAACCGATAAGAATGTCCATGAATGTTAGCACACGGACCATTATAATTCCATAGTGCATGTGCTATTTCAAAATTAAATTCTTTTGTTACCCTAATTTTTGTCATAAAATGCTATTTATTATATGCTTATACAAAGATACAACACATTTGTTGAATAAATCCGTAAAAAATAAAAACCACTCAATAATAAAATACTGAGTGGTTTTATAATTATTTTGTGAGTAAACACTAACCCATTGTACACTTACTTACACAGTTAACAATATTACTTAAATTGGCATGTTTTAAGAAATAATAAGTGTTTTTGCCTTCACGTTTTGAGCATAATACTCCTTTATCTTTTAATATACCAAGATGATGTGAAGTAGTAGATTGCTCTATTTTTAATAATTCGTGAATTTCTGTTACAGTTAGTTTTTTACCATCTTCTAAAAAGCTTAATATTGCAATTCTCATAGGATGTGCAATTGCTTTTAACATGTTAGCTGCCTCCTCTAACTGCTCAATTGTCAAGTCTTTAATTTGCATTTTCTTTATTAAAATTTGGTTAATAGACAAATGCAAATATATAAATATATTATTTTAAAATAATGACAATAATCAGGATTTTGCATATTTACATATGAACATGAGTAAATTAAAAGGTTTTACAATAAATTTTATGACGAAAACTTAAATAAGTCATACAAATTCTAGCAATTATGAACCAGAAAACAAAATCAGCGTTTTATATTAATTAAAGAATTGTTTAAGATTTGAAACAGGATATAATTACTATATTTGAAGAATTATTTAGGAAGAATGTCGACTGTAGATAAAATAAAAGTCCCAATTAAAAACGAAATGGAAAAATTTGAACCATTTTTCCGTTCATCGATGAAAACCAAAGTTCCTTTACTGAATGTTATTATGAATTACATTTTAAGAAGGAAAGGGAAGCAGATGCGACCAATGTTTGTTTTTTTAACTGCCAAAATGTTTCAAAATCAAGTTAAAGAATCTACTTATACTGCAGCATCATTAATTGAGCTTTTGCATACTGCTACTTTAATTCACGATGATGTTGTTGATGAAGCTTATGAGCGACGAGGATTTTTTTCAATTAATGCTTTATGGAAGTCTAAAATTAGCGTTTTAGTTGGTGATTATCTTTTATCAAAGGGGTTACTTTTAGCGGTTGACAACAAAGAGTTTGATTTATTAAAAATTGTATCAATTGCCGTTAAAGAAATGAGCGAAGGGGAGTTGTTGCAAATACAACAATCAAGAAAACTAAATATTACTGAGGATATTTATTTTGATATTATTCGAAAAAAGACCGCAGCATTAATTGCAGCATGTGCAGCTTGTGGAGCAAAATCTGCAGGGGAAGATGATGAAATAGTTGAAAAAATGAGATTGTTTGGCGAATATATTGGAATGGCGTTTCAAATAAAGGATGATTTACTCGACTATCAAAACCATGGAAGTATTGGCAAGCCGTCAGGGAATGATATTAAAGAAAAGAAACTTACCTTACCTGTTATTTATGTTTTAAAAAATGCATCAAGCGGAGACCAAAGGCGTATATTAAGTATTGTAAAAAGACATAATAAAAACAAAAAGAAAGTACAAGAGGTAATTGATTTTGTGATAAATAATGGAGGAATTGAATATTCAGCAACCAAAATGCATGAATATAAAAGTAAGGCTTTAAATATACTCTCTGAAATGCCTGAAAATGAGTCTAAAAAATCGCTTGAAGAGCTAGTCAATTACGTCGTGACAAGAAAAAAATAATCCCGAATCAAAGAATTCGGGATATATCTTTTTTAAAAAATCGTATTTTAACTTATTCTTTGACCTTCTTTAAGCAGATCAAGTTCCTTTAATTTTTCATTAGATGGAATGCCGTTATTATCCCAACCTCTCAACGCATAATATTTATCCAATAAGGGTTCTAGGTTCACTTTGATTCCTTTCGAATGCCCAGATTCAAATACTTCATTTAAAAGTCTAGGAGGTAATGAATCATCTTTCCTTGTTAATCCTTCACGCAAATTAAACAATTTCTCGAGATTCCAGATTCTTTCACCAATTTTTAACAACTCTATGGAGTCAATTTTTACTCCTGTTACCGAAGTCATCATATTAGCATAATGAATCGGATTTAAAGCAAAGCTTGTAAAAATGCACACTCCCATAGAGTCAATTGTAGCAATTAAATCCTGGTATAATTTAGCAAGGCCTGGCTTACCTTCTTCAGAAAATCGATCAATTTCAAAAGGAGTTGCAAGAGCTTCTGTTGAAACTAAATATGCTTTTAGATGACACCCGCCTCTATTACTTGTTGACAAAGACAAGCTCATTCCGTAAAATCCTCGTGGATCGTAAGCAGGAAGTTCAAGCCCTTTTACATGCATTGCAATTTCAGGATGACCAAATTTTGTTGCCAATCTTAAGCTTCCCATTGCAATTAATTCTCCAAAACCCTCACATCTTCCAGCAAGTTCTGTGAGCCTAAGCATTGCATCAGCATCGCCAAATTTCAAATCTCTTCCTAAATCTTTCCTTATTAATTCATAAGTTTCATTGTCAAAATATCCTTTCTCGGATAATTCCATAGCACAAGCAATCGTATTTCCAGCAGAAATAGTATCTATTCCGTATTCATTACAATTATAATTTGCGTTTGTAATTTTTTCTAGATCATGCACATAACATGTTGCACCTAACGACCAAACAGTTTCAAACTCAGGGCCCTTCCCTTCTCTATCAGGTGTTCTGGTTAAATGTGCACAACCTATGGGACAGGCTTTACATGGCTGACTCCTCACATAATATAGTTCTTTTATAGTTTCACCTGAGATAGATTCTGCATTAGCGAAATAACCTTCTTGAAAATTCTTAGTTGGAAATCCTCCACGATTATTAATAATATTAACCAATGCAGGAGTTCCGTATTCTTTCAATGCGTTTTTGGTTAATGGAGCTTCTCCAATAAATGTTTGCCATTGTTTTTTAGCATCTTTTAAAATTTCCTCATCAGCATAAGGAGTTTCTATTGAACCTTTAACTACAATAGCTTTAAGGTTTTTTGATCCCATTACCGCACCAACTCCTGTTCTCCCTGAATGATGTCCCTTTTCATTTACAATAGATGATATTAAAGCGCCCTTTTCTCCTGCAGGCCCAATACAAGCTACACCAGCTTTAGAGTCCGTTTCTTGTAATAATAAATCAGTTGTAATGTCTGTTGTCTTTCCCCAAATTTTTTGTGCATCTCTAATTTCAATGGTTTCACCATTTAAAAATATATAGCATGGATTATTCGACTTTCCTTCTAGAATTAATACATCATAACCGGTATTTTTAAAATCAACACCAAAATGACCTCCTGAATTTGTTTCTCCAATTCCACCGGTTAGGGGAGATTTACAAACTACAGAAAAACGACTTGCTGTTGCTGCATTACTTCCGTGCAGTGGAGCTGTCACAAATAGTAATTTATTTTCAGGGCTTAAAGGATCTGCTTTAGCTGGTAGTTCGTCAAATAATAACTTTACACCTAAGCCACGACCTCCAATATATTTAAGTAAAATATCTTCGGCAATTTCTTCAATTTTGTATGTATGATCTGTTAAATTTATTCTTAGTAATTTGTTGTGATATCCGCCTTTTATTGTTTTCATTATCAGTGATTTTTGAATTAATAATGTAAGTTAGTTTTATTACAGAATGGTAAAGCTTAGAAATCCTTATTTTTTCTGTAATGATTATGAATACATTCCTTACACCTATTCTGACTATGTACTCTTAATTCAGGGCGAAGTTTTGATGTATAATGAAATGGACAAACTTTACAAGGTATAATGCCAGCATCTAGCCAGTCTTCTGAATTGTGTTGCAACCAACCCATAGAAGAAACTATGTTTAATGGTGCACTAGTACCTATTCTAAACAACTCAGGATTTTGGGTTGATTCGTCTGGAGCTCCGGCATAAATTAAGCGCATTGCAGTCATGGCTTCAGATATTCCGCCAGCAGCTTTAACACCTTTATTATTTCCTATTATTTCTCTCATTACTCGCATATGTTCTGGCATGGCTCCGTAAGCATCCATTCCAGTTGAGTTCTTTATAAATTGTGCTTTTGAATCTCTTACAATTTCAGTTACTGTAACAAGCTCTTCTTCGGTTAGTTCAGAGCTTCGAACAATAACTTTCACAATTTCGCCTTCGGCAGCTTTGCACATGGCATTAATTTCCTCAAGTGCATATTTAGGTTCTGCCTTAAATCTTCCAACATTTATTACTATATCAATATCTATATGACCCTTACCTTCACCGCGTAATTTTCTACTTTTTATCACGGTATCTTCAGTCATTCTTGCTTTTAAGTCGATATCTACCTTTCCTAAAGGAAAATCCATAACATAGGTTTCCATTACTCCGGTTCCTTTTAATAATAAAGGTAAGCGATCAACCTCTACAGGATTAACACAGACTGAAGCACATTTTAAAGAAGTTGCCCAGTTAGCCATCTTATCTAATTTGGGGCCTAATGTATCGGCTTTTAAATCGGTGACATCTAGAAATGTTGCAAGTCTTTCAGGACTAAAACTTTTTATAAGCTTTAACATTTCTTCTTTTGGAAATTCAACCAAAGGAGTTCGTTTTGTATTTGTTGGCATCATATAACCTTTCCTTAAAAAGAATTTATAATTGAGAATAAAAT
>JBHOSR010000090.1:0-9164 GCA_042584405.1 Bacteroidota bacterium | reverse complement strand
ATGATTTTTAAAATTTCCTGGAGCCAAGCTTAAAATTATAAATAGTAAATTAAAATAGTAAAGTGCTGATATATCAAAGCGTATCCCAAAAAACATTATTCTTATAAACTCTATAAATCTTATGGATTCAAAATAACCTAGATTAAATATGTAAAATATTATTCGGGATAAACCAAATAACAGGATTAATATTAAGAATCGAAATATAAATAGTCTAGTGTGATATAGATAATTTTTCATCGAATGAATTTAATGTTTCAAAAGACAGTTTTATTCCAAGATCTCAAAAGTAAATACAAGTTACTTAATAGCCAAATGTATGACAATTGTCATGAATACAATATTCAAAGAAAATATGCTTGTAGAAAATTGATTAACAGTATTGTATTTTTTAACTTACATGCTTGTTCAAGGATTTTAGAAATAATAATTTTGTATGTTAAAAAACAATATTATATAGCATATATTTTAGACTTAAAAATATTAGTCAGTTATACTGATAATAGATACTTTTGCACAAAAATATTTATACTATGAAACCTTCACATATAGAACACATCGGAATTGCTGTAAAAAATCTTGAGGAATCAATCAAGTATTACGAAGAAGTATTGGGCTTAAAGTGCTACAATATTGAAGAAGTTAAAGATCAAAAAGTTAAAACTGCTTTTTTCAAAGTAGGTGAAGTAAAAATTGAGTTGTTAGAATCTACTGATTCGGAAGGACCAATTGGTAAATTTATTGAGAGAAAAGGTGAAGGAATCCATCACATCGCATTCGCTGTAAAGAATATTGAAGAAAAACTAAAGCACGCAGAAGAAAACGGAATACAACTTATAGATAAAGCTTCACGAAAAGGTGCAGAAGGATTAGATATTGCCTTTTTACATCCAAAATCAACGTTTGGTGTACTTACAGAATTGTGCGAAGACAAAAACAAATAACGATTGCAAATATAATTTCTTAATCAACGAAATGAGCAAGCAGGATAAAATTAAGCAACTAATTGACTTAAGAGCTGAAGCCAAATTAGGCGGTGGCGAAAAGAAAATTGAATCGCAACATAAAAAGGGTAAAATGACTGCCCGTGAACGTATTGAAATTCTTTTAGACGATGGAAGTTTTGAAGAATACGATATGTTCGTTACACATCGTTGTACCAATTTTGGAATGGAAAAAAATAAAGTACTTGGCGATGGTGTAGTAACTGGTACTGGTACAATTGACGGAAGGGTTGTTTTTATTTATGCCCAGGATTTTACCGTTTTCGGGGGATCGTTATCCGAGCCTTTTGCAAAAAAAATATGTAAGGTAATGGATATGGCTATGAAAGTAGGTGCTCCAATTATTGGAATAAATGATAGCGGTGGAGCTCGTATTCAGGAAGGCGTTACTAGTTTAGCTGGTTATGCTGATATTTTCCAACGAAACATTATGGCTTCAGGAGTAGTTCCTCAAATTTCAGCAATTTTTGGTCCTTGTGCTGGAGGTGCTGTGTACTCTCCTGCATTAACTGATTTTATTATGATGACTGAGAACTCAAGTTATATGTTTGTTACTGGGCCTAAAGTAGTAAAAACAGTTACTGGAGAAGAAATTACAACTGAAGATCTTGGTGGAGCACATGTTCACTCAACAAAGTCAGGCGTTTCTCATTTCATGTTAGAAGACGAAGAGGAAGGATTATTGCTTATAAGAAAATTGTTAAGTTATCTTCCACAAAACAATCTAGAAGAGCCTCCTTCAGTTGATTGCAGCGACCCAATTGATCGTTTAGATGATGCATTAAATGAAATTATTCCTGAAAATCCAAATCAACCTTATGATATTAAGGATATCATATATTCAATGGTTGATTATAATGAGTTTTTAGAAGTACATAGAAACTATGCAAAGAACATTGTGTGTGGTTTTGCAAAATTTGATGGTATTCCTGTTGGGATTGTTGCAAATCAACCTAATTTCCTTGCAGGTGTTTTAGATATTGATGCTTCAAGAAAGGCAGCTCGTTTTGTACGATTCTGCGATGCTTTTAATATTTCTATTTTAACATTAGTTGATGTTCCTGGATTCTTGCCAGGTAGCAGTCAGGAGTATGGAGGAATTATTATCCATGGTGCTAAACTAATGTTTGCTTATGGAGAAGCAACTGTACCTAAAGTAACATTGACATTGAGAAAATCATATGGAGGAGCCCACGATGTAATGAGTTCAAAGCAACTACGTGGTGATATTAACTATGCATGGCCATCAGCAGAAATTGCAGTTATGGGTGCTTCAGGTGCTGTAGAAGTATTATATGGACGCGAATTGAGCGAGATTGAAGATCCAACTGAAAGAGCAAAGTTTATAGCAGAAAAAGAAGCTGAATATAAGGAAAAATTTGCTAATCCATACCAGGCAGCTAGCATGGGTTATATTGATGATGTAATTGAACCAAGAAATTCAAGGTTTAGAATTATCAGAGCCTTTGAAATGCTGCAGACTAAAAAGGATACAAATCCACCGAAAAAACATTCAAACATTCCATTGTAAAAAAATAGTTATGAATATAATTATAAGTGAAAAAATTATGGATTTGTCGAGTGTAACCGAATCAGGATTAACTATTGCTCTTGTTGGTTGGTTAATTGTATTTGCGGCTTTAGTGCTTCTCGTAATCATTTTTACACAAACACCAAAGCTTATTTATTACAATTCCAGAAAAAAACTAAAACAAAAAACAAAACAAACAAGTGTAAATAAGGACGATCTGCATGTTACGGGAGATGTAAGTGCCGCAATTTCAATGGCGTTATATTTATTTTACGACGAATTACACGACGAAGAAAGTAATGTAATTACTATTCAACGGGTGAGAAAAGTTTATTCTCCATGGAGTTCAAAAATATATGGATTAAGAGTTTGGCCAAGAAAATAAAGAGATACAATGAAAAAATTCAAATTTACTATACGCGGTAACGAATACGATGTAGAAATTAAAGATATCGAAGGAGATATTGCTAATATTGAAGTTAACGGAACTACCTACGAAGTGGGTATTCAACAAGAAAAGGTTAAATCTTCAAAGACTCCAACTCTTGTTCGTCCAAATATTCCTGTTGATCGTAAAGACAGTAAAATTAAAAAGACTGTAAGTAGTAGAGCTTATTCACTAAAAGCTCCTCTTCCTGGAAGTATATTTAAAATACTTAAACAAGAAGGCGATGAAGTGAAAAAAGGTGAAACTATAATGATTATGGAAGCCATGAAAATGGAAAATAATATTCAATCAGAGAAAGAAGGTAAAATTGTTAGCCTGAAGGTTAAAGTGGGTGATTCAGTACTTCAGAATGACCTTTTAGCGGAAATAGAATAGGTTCTTATGAAGAATATAGAAGTTATGAAAAAACTTAGTTTGATTTTATTTTTATTTATCCTTTTTCTTGGGAACTCTAGTTATGCTAATTCAGATGATCTAAGCACTGTTTTAACAAATGGCAAATGGATTAACAAGTCTGATGGTTATAAGGTTAGCAAGGAGTCAGATAGAACTGTAAAAAGATATAAGTCTCTTATTTTTTCAAATAACAGAACCTTTTTATTAGATTCAGCAAAAACTAAATACACTGGAGATTGGAGGTTGATTGGAAACGTTGTTTATCTGGAGTTCCATGATTCAAATATTGCAACTAAAACGGCAAGTATTGATAAAAATAAAATAAAAATTGGAAACGATACTTATAAATTATATTCAGGTGCTTTTGCTGGATTAATAAATTTTTATGAATTTACTGGTGTCCCTAATGCTACGCTAGGTCATATAATAATGGTATTGGTGGGGATATTCTTTATTTTTCTTGCTATAAAATATGAATACGAACCTTTATTGTTAATTCCTATTGGATTTGGAATTATAATCGGAAATATACCATTTTTCCAAGCAGAAGGATTTAATCTAAAACTTGGTATTTACGAAGAAGGAAGTGTGTTGAGCTATTTATATTATGGCGTACGTCAGGGTATATATCCTCCACTAATTTTCCTTGGAATTGGTGCTATGACAGACTTTTCTTCATTAATTTCAAATCCCAAATTAATGTTGTTAGGAGCAGCAGCGCAAATTGGAATTTTCTTAACTTTCATTGGAGCACTGGTGTTAGGATTTAATCCATCAGAAGCAGGGGCAATAGGAATTATTGGTGGAGCTGACGGCCCAACTGCGATATTTTTATCTTCAAAATTAGCTCCACATTTAATTGGCCCTATTGCAATTGCAGCATATTCATATATGGCTTTGGTTCCTATTATTCAACCACCATTTATGAAATTGCTTACAACAAAAAAGGAACGATTAATTCGCATGAAACCACCACGTTCAGTTTCTAAGTTGGAGAAAATAATGTTTCCAATTGTTGGATTGTTGCTAACAGCTTATATTTCACCAAGTGCTTTGCCACTTTTAGGAATGTTATTCTTTGGTAACTTGTTAAAAGAATCAACTGTTACTAAACGTTTGGCAGATACAGCAAGAACAGCACTTATAGATATTGTTACAATTTTGCTGGGGATAACCGTTGGTGCATCAACTCAGGCTGATGTATTCTTAACTCCTCAATCTATGTGGATATTCGGACTTGGTGCTTTATCATTTGTAATCGCAACTTGTGGAGGATTATTATTTGCTAAATTAATGAACTTATTCTTAAAGGGAGACAATAAAATTAATCCTTTGATCGGTGCAGCAGGTGTTTCTGCTGTTCCCGATAGTGCACGTGTAGTTCAAATAGAAGGTTTAAAAGCTGATCCAACAAACCATTTGCTAATGCATGCAATGGCACCAAACGTTTCCGGTGTTATAGGATCAGCTGTAGCAGCTGGTATTTTATTAAGTTTTTTAATGTAAATTGAAATATTTTATAAATATGGGTCAGTTTTAGCTGGCCCTTTTTTATGTCCTAAAATAAATTTTATTGAAATTGTAATTGAAGCTTTAAAAACTGTTCACGATTATTATATTTGTACTTTATTGAATAACAACCGTAAAATTTAAACACGAATGAATAATAAGATTGCTACTGCCGGAAACACAGGTAAAAAAGTTCGCTCTGATTGTTTCGTTAGTCTTGAATTGAAAGATTCAGGAGGAATTAATATTGAGCAAAAGAGCAAAGTTCAAGTTATGTATGGCGATTCGAATTTAGAATTATGCCAAGACATTTTATCTTTTTTTGAGATTAAAAATGCAAACTTGATTTTAGAAGATAGTGGTGCTGTGCCATTAGTAATAGCCGCAAGGGTTGAGGCTGCAGCGAAAGAACTTATCGATTCTGATAAAGAATATTTATTAGATTTAATAGAAGAAAACAAATACACATCAGAAAAGGAACAGTTCCGTTTCTCAAGATTATACTTACCCGGAAATACACCTAGTATGATGCTTAATGCTGGTATTCACGATCCCAATGGAATTATCCTTGATCTCGAAGATTCCGTAGCTTTTAATAAAAAGAAAGAAGCTCAGCTATTAGTGCGTAATGCCCTTCGTGGAATAAACTTTTATGGTGCAGAACGAATGGTTCGTATTAACCAATTTCCAAAGGGATTAGAAGATATTAAGTTTTTGGTTCCTCATAATGTACATATGTTACTCGTACCAAAATGCGAAGGCGCCGATCAGATAAAGGAATTGGAAGTTAAAATTGAAGAAATTAAGAAACAACATAAAATTGAAAGACCAATTTTATTAATGCCAATTATTGAAAGCGCATTAGGTGTTGAAAAAGCATTTGAAATTGCTACTTCATCGGAAAATGTTGTTGCTATGGCTATTGGTCTTGAAGACTACACAGCCGATTTAGGTGCAAGGAGAACAAACGAAGCTATTGAATCTTTCTATGCTAGAACAAGGATGGTAAATGCATGTAAAGCTGCACGAATTCAGGCAATTGATTCAGTATTTTCTGATGTTGGAGATATGGAAGCGCTTCGAGAAAATGTTAAAGTTTCAAAAGGATTAGGTTTCGAAGGAATGGGCTGTATTCACCCTCGACAGATTAAAGTAATTCATGATAGCTTTGCACCGGAAGCTGATGAAATTGAAAAGGCTAAGAAAGTTGTAAATGCTTTTATTGATGCAACAGAAAAGGGTCTTGGAGTTGTTTCTCTGGGAACAAAAATGATTGATCCTCCTGTTGTTAAAAGAGCTGAAAAAACAATTCATTTAGCAACTAGCCTTGGATTATTAGCTGAGAACTGGCGCGAAGAATTTTTAAAAGAAGAATAAATTAGTAAACAACCCAAATTAAATATAGTTATGGGACAAAAATATGCAAACCTCGTTAAAAATGCTGCTGGAAGAATGGTTCCAACAGAAGTTAATGGCGAAAAACAAGTTCCTTACCAGGGAGTAGGAAAATATAAACCCGAAGGAAGAAAATTCGGACCTAAGATTGCATCATGTGCTGATTTCCCGGAAGATGGAAACAAGCAGGTTGCAAGTTTAAAAGAAGCTTTAGTTAAAGCTGGTTTAAAAGATGGAATGACAATTTCAACTCATCATCATTTTAGAAACGGTGATTTATTGGCCAATCAAATATTTGATATAGCAAAAGAATTAGGGGTAAAAGGATTGCGCTGGGTTCCTTCAGCATCTTTTCCTTGTCACGAACATTTAATTCAGTATTTGGAAGATGGAACTATTCATCATATCGAAGGAAGCATGAATGGTCCATTAGGCAGATTTACTTCTCATGGTAAAATGAAAGGCCTAGGTATTCTTCGTTCGCATGGAGGTAGATATCAAGCTATTCAGGATGGTGAAGTAAAAGTTGATATTACCGTTATTGGAGCTGCTTGTGCCGATCCTTTTGGTAATGCAAATGGATTATACGGACAATCAGCAAGTGGTTTGCTTGGATTCGCCTTGGCAGATTCTCAATATGCTGATAAAGTGATTGTTGTAACCGATAATATGGTTCCATTCCCTTGCAGTCCATGGCAGATACAGGGAAACTACGTTGATTATACTGTGGTTATTGATCAAGTTGGAATACCAGAAAAAATCATTTCAGGAACAACTCAAATTACTAAAAGCCCAGATCGTTTATTATTAGCAGAAATGACAGCTCAGTTTTGTTTAGAAGCAGGAATTATTAAAGATGGATTTTCATTCCAATCTGGAGCAGGTGGAACTTCCTTAGCGGTTGGAGATTATTTTGCGAAGATCATGCGTGAAAAGAATATAAAAGCTCGATTTGCTCGAGGCGGTAGTAACAAGTATTTGGTTGATATGCTGAACGAAGGATTAATAGAATATATTCTAGATGGACAAACTTTCGATTTGGATGGCGTAAAATCAATGGCTGAAAATCCAAATCACGTTTGGACAAGCCCTTTTACTAGTTACAATTACCATGGTAAAGGAAATTTTGCGGGATTGGTGGATGTTGTAATTTTAGGTGCAACAGAAGTAGATGTTAACTTTAATGCAAATGTTGTAACACATTCTGATGGACTATTATTACATGGCATTGGAGGTTGGCAAAACTGTTTATTTTCAAAAACAGTAATACTTCCAATACCATTATTTAGAGATCGAATTCCGGTAGTAATGGATGAAGTAACAACAATATGTGGACCTGGAGAATTAATTGATGTTATTGTTACCGAACGTGGTATAGCAATAAATCCTAAACGCAAGGATCTAATAAAAGCATTAAAAGATTCTAATCTTCCAATAAAAACAATTCAAGAATTAAAAGAAGAAGCAGAAAAAATTTGTGGTAAACCAGCTATGCCAGAATTTGAAGATGAATTAGTTGCAGTAATAAAATGGGTAGATGGAACCATCATTGATTCAGTGCGAAAAGTTAAATCATAATAAAATCAGCCATGAAGTACAAATGTAAAATATGTGGTCATATCTTTGATCCGGAAATTGGAGACCCTGATGGAGGAATAGCTCCCGGGACATCGTTTGACGAAATACCCGATGATTGGAAATGCCCTATTTGTGGTGTAACCAAAACAGATTACGAGCCTTTATAATATATTAATCCTGATCAATCTAGATCAGGATTTTTAATTTATTTTGATACTATCCCAACTTGATTGTATCAAATCTTTTAATAATTCATCTGAAGATTCAATTTCCTCAAGTAATATCATTTTTACGAGAGTAGAAATATTTGAGAATATTATATTTAACAAAACATTAATAGGTAGATTTCTTAAAATACCTAATTGAACTCCGGATTCAATAAATTCAATTACAGGTTGATAATGATTTTTAGTAATATCTTTTATTTCTTTTCTTACTAGAGGGGAATTCGCATAATGCTCTATGTATTCATATTTCTTTGGATTTTCAATATAAAAAGTAAATAAGTTTTTCCACATCATAATGAATTTATCTTTATAATTCATTACAGTATCCATATTCTGAATAAGCGCAGTTCCCATTTCTTCTTTTAGTTCTGTATACAACGTATCAATTAACTCTTCTTTGCTCTTAAAATAATGATATATAGTTCCTGCGGCAACATTTGATTTTTTAATAAGGTGAGAGATTGACGTTCCGTGAAATCCATTTTCAGAAATTAATTCCAAGGTTGTTTGTAGAATTTGTTCTCTTTTATTCATTGTTATTAATGCAGATTGTAATTCAAGATAGACAAATATATCAAAATATTGTAGAACATGGATCAGAGAATGATTAATAGTTAAAGTTTACGGTATTAAGTTTATTAAACACAAAAAGCACTAATAATTTAGTTCTTTTTGTTAATGTTTGAATTTTTTATAAGATTATTTTATATACGTTTCAGCTAATTTGATTGCTTCATAGGCATTTACTATTCCTCCAGTTACTGAAAGAGTTCCGAATTCAATTTTCTTTCTTTTTCTAGAATAATCGCCAGGTTTATATACTTCCTTATCTTTATATACCAAAGATGATTTTAGTATTATGTTTTTAACTTCTTCAGCAGTTAATTCAGGATAATAAGAAAGTAACAATGCAGCAACACCACTCACAACTGGGCTGGAAAAACTAGTTCCGTCGGCAATATCATATTCATTTTCCGGCGCTAGGGATTCAACTTGTACTCCAGGAGCAAAAATATCAACTGAAGTTTTGCCGTAATTAGTAAAACCAGCAGCAAATTCAAAATCCTTATTTATTG
>JBHOSR010000089.1:0-9194 GCA_042584405.1 Bacteroidota bacterium | reverse complement strand
ATATTAATCAAAGCAAATCAATGATTTGAAACTAAAAGTATACTAATACGTTAATTATAATAAGATAGTATATAATGAACATATAGAAATAACTAAATATAACATCAAGGATTCGTAAACCTTTCATAAATAATTACGTAGAAAACTATTTGTTAAACTTAGGAATTAAGGTTTTCATTTAAAACTAAACGATTAATTAAATACTAACTTAAACTTTAAGATCATGAAAAGAAGAAACATTTTAAAAATCGCTTTAAGCTTTGTGCTTATGCTCTCTATTACTGGCATTTATGGCCAGGCTAACCCTCCGGACAATTCAGTTCCACAATTAACAGCGCTTGCTAATTATGTTGAATTACAAGGTGGTAGTGGATTAAATTGGTCTGGATCTGCAACTCCTATTGCTGGATATACAAACTATTATACAGTTGGTAATGCTGCTGTAAACCTTGTAGAATATGATAATTCAGCTGCAGGTACAACACCTGCATTAGTATATATTCAAGATGCTAATGTAGATGTTGATTATGTTGTGCCAATAGTTGTAATTCCTGATCAGGATCTTCATCCTACTACTATGGCTGGTACAACTTTTGATCCTACTAATTTAACAAACAACTCAAGTTGGGTATGGACTGAAACTGCTGCTGGCGATGCTGCCTTTGCTAATGTTACTTTAGCTGGTGGTGGTGCTGAAGGTGCTTTTGAAACAGGAGGTGGATTACGTACTGCTGCCGATTACTGTCAAAGATATCTTAATGTTGGTAATGCTGTTGAAAATTATAATGTTACAGTTGCTGAACAAAGTTTAGATGGTGCCGGTGTACAATTATGTGTTGATGGAACTGTTGAGACTTTTATAATAAATGTTGTTGCTGCTCCTACAGTTGCATTAAATTCAGCTGATGACGATCAGGTATGTTATTCTGTTGATGGACTTACTTATGATCTTGTATTAGATATTGTAGGTACACCACCATTTGGAATTGGTTTGTATTATACTTTAGCAGAAGAAGGAGAAACTGCTTTATATGATTTTGAAGAAATTATAACTGATGATGATGCTGTTGGTGGAACTGATCAAGCTAGAGCTCTAGGAGCTGGAGGTGAAGGAACTGTTACTTTAGAGGGAGTATTAGCAGGGGGACCAGTTAACTGGACATATACTATTACATTAGAAGTTGACCCGGGTAATGATGGTCCTGCAACTGCACCTGCTGCTAACGAAATTAATATGGGTCTTGTTGGTGGTAAAAAAACTACTCACTCTATTGATATAATGTGGATTAACGATGTTGTTTCACGTAAGAGTGATAGATTAGGAACAGTTGGATCAAATAATTTAATAGCTGAAGTTGACGACCATGTATTATATGAGGTTGCTGCTGGCGTTGATATGGATGTTGAATTATTTCCAGTACCTGTAACAGGAAACATTTTTGCTTTACCTAACTAATATTTTATTAAGTAGCAGCATTTATGCTGCTACTTATTCTTTTTTTAGTTAAACAAAGAAATATTAAGTTAAAGTATCATGGAATAGTTATATAAATTAGTGAAAAACATCATCAAAATATTGTTTCTCTTTCTGGTGTTATTGTTATACGAGAAAGGATTTTCACAAATCGGTGTTTATTGTCCCGGACAAACAAACGTTGGTTTTGGTGTAAATGGTACTACACCAAATTCTACGTTTATTTGGAATATAGGGGGAGTTTCAATAATATCGAATTTGGGCGATACGGTGTATGTTAATATCGGCGATACCAGTGGTATATTTAATATCCAGGTTACTGAAATATCTGAAGCTGGCTGTATAGGAAATCCTGTATTTGCTCAAATATTGATTCAGGATATTGCAGTAAGTCTTGGTATCGACTATGAAATATGTAGCGGTGATGTTTTTGAAATTATTCCCGATGATCTTGCTTTTGCATCATATACCTGGCAAGATGGGAGTACCGATAGCACTTATAACACTTCATCAGAAGGATACTACTGGGTTGATGTTGTGGACACTTTAGGATGTGCTGCTTCAGATACTATGTATTTAACGGTGCATGATTTACCTGCAGTAAATATTGGTAATGATACTACCTTATGTGGTGCAGATGCTGTACTAGTTTTAGATGCATCTTTCTGGGGAATTAGTTTCGACTGGTCAACAAATGAAAATTCTCCTAGTATTACACTATATCCCGAAACTGAAGATCGAATAATTTGGGTTGAAGTTACGGATGAAAATAATTGTGTGGGTTATGATACTATTCAAGTAGCATTCTGTGGTGCTTTTGTTGTTCCCAATGCATTTACACCAAATGGTGATGGACATAATGATGAATGGGTAATAGAATTCTTGTTTAGTATTCAAGGAGCTACTGTGGATGTATTCGACAGAGCTGGTGCAAGGGTATTTCATTCAGATGATTATACATCTGATAATTACTGGGATGGTACGGATGAAAAGGGTAGAAAATTACCGATGGATAATTATTATTATGTAATTGATTTACATAATGGAGAAATACCAAAAGTTGGATCAATAACATTAATAAGGTAGATACTTGGAAAATTCGATAGGAATGATTTGTTTTGTTTAAAATGAAGAAATTAGTAATCATATTGTCGCTTACATTGTTGACTTTGACTTTAGTCAAGGCTCAGCAGGAACCTGTGTATAGTCAATATGACATGAATAAATTCCTATTAAATCCAGCATTTGCAGGTAGCGAAGGATTTACTTCATTTAATCTTACAGCCCGTCAGCAATGGCTTGGATTCGAAAATGCTCCAATGACCCAGGCTATTAGTGGTCAGATGCGAATTCTAAAAACAAGTTATGTTCAAAAGTCAAGATCGGTTCGAAAAGGTGTGCGAAAACGTCGCCCTAGCGGAAGAGTTGGTGTTGGTGGCTATTTATATAACGATAGAAATGGACCGATTGGAAGAACAGGATTAGAATTAACATATGCGTATCATTTATTTGTTGGTGATGGACAAGTTTCGTTAGGATTATCATTATCTGCATATCAGTTCAGAATTAATACGAGTGAATTGAATACGCATGAAGGTTATGATCCCTTAATTGACGAAGCACGAGAAAGTATGTATATTCCAGATGGAAGCGTAGGTGTATTTTATACCTATCAACCATTTTATTTCGGAATATCAGCAAAGAATTTATTCCAGGCTTCAGTTAAATTTGGTGGCGATAATAGCTTTACCGATTATCAGCAAATTAGAAATTATTACATTATGACCGGTTATAGGTACGATATGGATAATGATTTTGAGATAGAACCTTCCATTTTACTTAAAACTACAGAGAATTTTAATTTACAGGCAGATATAGCCGTAAAGGGATACTATAAAAGAGATTATTGGTTAGGATTTTCTTATCGTACTGGAAACGCATTTATAACAACAGTTGGTATCAAAATAGATAAATTATATGTTGGATATGCTTTTGATTATTCATTAAGCGATATTCAAAGAATTAGTTATGGTTCGCATGAAATAATGCTTGGACTTAAATTTGGTGATAATAGTCGCCGTTACAGATGGTTGAACAGATTCTAAATAAATTTTAATATCTATTATTGATGCTTTGCTATTGCAAGGCATTTTTTTTATCTTGTTGCAAAGGAAAAGTTTTTATAGATGAAACTTTTAAGATAAATTAGCGTTTTAAGTGATGTTTATCAAATACATTTAAAATAAAAAAACATGAAAAAGTGGTATTTAGGAATTGTAGTATTAGCAATAGTTTTAGTAGCATTTCTAATTATTCCAAAGCATTTAGCCAAGAAAAACTATGATTTAGCTGCAAAATATATAGATTCAGCAAATCATAAAATGGCAGTTTTACATTTAAGTAAATCGGTTAAATTAAACAAAAAGTTCGAACTGGCATATCTAAATCGAGGAATCGTATATAACGATATTGCACAGTTTGAAAAAGCAATCGCTGATTTTGATGCTGTTTTAAACTTAAACGACACATCTTACTTAGCTATATTCAACAAAGGTATCTCAAATTTAGCGCTAAACAGTTTTGAGGAGGCCATTAATTTATTTTCAAAGGCGATAGATCTAAAATCAAATAAAAATTCATTTTTCTATCGAGGATTAACATATTTAAATAACAATAGGTACGAAGAATCATTAGCAGATTTTTCTAAGTCAATTGATTTAGACTCATTATTTGGTGAAGCCTATTTCAGGCGCGGAATTGTAAAAGCAAATTTAGGTGATTTTGAAGGTGCTGTTGTAGATTATAATAAAGCCGATCAGTTAAAATTAGGTGATATTAATTTACTATTTTATCGTGGCACATCTATGTCCAAAACAGACGATTTTAAAGGGGCAATAAAGAATTATGATAAGATCATAGAGTTAGATAAAGAAAATGTAAATGCACTTTATAATAGAGGTTATTTAAAGATTATACTGGAAGATTATAATGGTGCCTATAAAGATTATGATGCCGGAATAAAAATAGATAGAGGAAATGCTGATGCATTTTACTACAGAGGATATTCCAGTTCAAAAAACAAAAATTATAAAAGTGCAGTAAATGATTTTACAAAATTAATGCAATTAGAAAAGAATTCTGTTAGAGCTGTTTATCGAAGAGGAATAGCTTATTTACACCAAGGTGATTTTAATAATGCAAACAAAGATTTTAAAAAAACACTTGAACTGGATTCCAAATACCAAGATGCTTTTTGGGGTTTAGGTGTTATTGAAGCCAGCAAAGGAAAATTTGACAAAGCAATAGAATATTTCACAAGCGCTATAAAAGTTAATAGTAATTTTACAGAAGCATATTACAACAGGGGAGTAGCAAAAGGCATACTTGATCAACATGAAGCTGCGATTGAAGATTACACTAAAGCTATTCAAATTAACTCTAATTATGCAGAAGCGTATTATAACCGTGGTATATCGTATATTCGATTAAATAAATTTACTGAAGCTTGCGTTGATTTTAATAAATCAAAAGACCTAGGTTTTGAAAAAGCAAATGAAATGATAAATATATATTGCAATTAAAAACCTACTGAAGAATACTAAACTAAATTAAATGAAAAAGATACTCTTATTACTACTATGTTGGTTTATTGCATTTTTATCTTATGGTCAGGTTAAAATAGATAAAAATTGGGATAAACAGTTAAAAAAGACTGATGATCTTTTTAAGGATTATATCGATGAGATTTCTGCAGCAGCTATTATAGTTCATGAGGATACATTGCAGTTTGTTAAAATATATGGTGGAAACATAACAGATAAATCCAATTTTTATAGTTTGGGGAAGTTAAGTAAATATATTACTGCTATTGGTATTTTAAAATTAGTTGAAACGGGTGAAATTAAATTACATGATAAATTATCGAAATATTTTGGAAATCTAACATTTGCTGATTCTATTACCATTGAGCATTTATTATTGCAGAAATCGGCTTTGCCATTGTTACCAAGGAATATCAATTATTTAAATAATAAAGAAATATTGGAGTTTCTTGAATCAAGCTCGCGAAGAGGAACGCCTGGTGAAAAAACATTTCATAATGATATAGATTATTATTTACTATCACGAATAATCGAAAAAGAGTACAAAAAAGGTTATGTAAGTTTTCTGGAAAAGAAAATATTTAAACCAATTGGTATTAAAAATAGTATCATTATAGATCAACAATATAAAGATTTCGATATGCTTCCAAATGCATACGTTGTTAATGATAGTAATATTACTGAATTAAAACCAAATTTAGAGATTATATTACCCGGTGCAAATGGAATTTTCTTAACTCCAGAAGATTTAGCTGTATTTATAATTGAATTAAACAAAGGAAATATTGTTAGTAAGCAGACTTTAAATAATACTTATGCTAAAGCTTATTTTGATGATTCGGAAATTGATCAAAGAGAAGATTATGGATTATTTGGACTAAAAAGAAACGTTTATAATACAAATTACTTTTTAGAGATAGGATTTGATCAGTTTGGTTCTCAGGCAAATATTCGAATTCCCGAGGATAACATTAATGTTGTGTTGTTGACCAATCAACCGGGATCATTTCTAAAAAAGAATACAATCTTATTATCGAATATTTTTTCGAATAAGTTTTTATTTCCAGGGAAATAGGATGAATGGGAATTAAAAATACACAAAAGAGCTTGCTATTAGCAAGCTCTTTTGTGTATTTGAATAATAATTATTCGTCTTTTAAACATCTTATTGAAACGTGCATCCCAGAACCATCTCCAACTCTGTGTATTGTTGATCCATCATACCTTATTCTTCTCATGTTGCTATCATCTTGATTTGAGGTCCAAAAAAATGCATAAACATTTAAATGATAAAATGATCCAGCTTCATATGATCCTGCAGGTAAAGCTGTAAATCCGCTTTCATTTGTAGCACCTAAATTTGGTGATAACCAATGAGCTGTTCCAGCTTCTTTTAGTTTTCCACCCTCATCTGTACCACGGATTCCTGGTAAATCAGCTTCTTCTTGAGTCATGCCTAAATGCATTTCAAGAGTTTTCCAATCATCATCACTAGGGATATGCCAACCATCCGGGCAAGCTCCTTGTGCCATTTCAATAACAGAACCATTCATGGCTGCATTCCATGAATATAATCTTCCATATGTTTCTGCATTATTTTCATCATTATTATACTCATAAACATCTGATATTGGTGTTCCATCCGCATAATGCAATGATTTTAGATTTTCGGCCAACCACCACTGCTCTCCAATTTTAACTACATCATATTCATTACCATCATAATCAAAAACAGTAAATGTGGAGTCTGCTATTCTATTTAATTCTATACTTAAAGGTATTTCTGAGTAATCTTTTAATTCATTATTTGAGAAATTATTAGTATAACTTTCATATCCTTCCTTTTCTATAGTAAATGTAAAATTATCTATACTATCCTTTAATGTAATTACATTATTTGATATAGGTTGAATATTGTAGTTTAAAGAATAATCTCCATTTGCAATATTTAAATCAGCAGATAACAAACTATCATTTTCTGAATCAATAATATTTAAAAGGAAATTGAAAAGTTTTACTTCACCAATAATAAATCTAACAAAACCAAAATCTTCAGGTAAATAGTTTTCGGTGCTAATTACTTCCACATATACATCTGTTAATTGATCAGCCATAACTTCAAATTCAATTGGTAATGGATCTGAAACATGAACAGCTAAAGGAGAATCCTCTAATGGTGCTGCAAAAATTGTATTACCAATTGAATTTAATAAAAGAAACTCAGTAAGTTCATAATTACCAGTTAATAAAGTTAATCTTTCACTATAAATATTACCATTCATTCTTCTTAAGGTAATTTCAGAAGAGGTATAATCTGTAGGATCGCCATTTTCATTAACTATAGTTAAAACAATAGTCGTTGCACTGTCCAATGAATTTTCAGTAACACTTTTAAGTTTTGACGAGTTTTCGTTGATTGAAAACTGAATTTGACTTTTTGTTTGCACATCAGCTTGATCAGATTCATCACAAGAAAAGAGAATTAGAGGTAGAATTAAGGTTAAAATCCAAATTTTTTTCATAATCATTTTTAATTATTAGTTAATAGTACAAGTCCATGAAATACGATCCTGAGAAGAAACAGTTACTTTATTATTATTGTTTTAGATCAATATGGAAATATACTTGACTAATGATCTAATTTGTAGGATGAAAAATGATTTTTAAAAGGTCAGTGTAAAAGTAGTACTCTTCTCAATCTCAGAAGAAGCAGTTATTGAACCACCATGCAATCGCATAATTTGTTTAGACAGGCTTAATCCTATTCCAGAACCTTTGGGTTTAGTTGTAAAGAATGGTATAAATATCTTGTCTAAAACATCTTTAAGTATCCCTTGTCCATTATCAATAACTTGTATGGTTACTCTCCCTCGTTTGTTATTATAAGCTTTAACATGAATCATTGGCATTTCTTTGTTTTCCAAAGCATGTATTGCATTTTTTACAAGATTTATTAATACCTGTTCAATTAGTTTTGTATCGGCATGAAATTCGAGCGATTCAGGATCTATTGTCACCACATAATCAATATTATTTGTTTTTAATTCTTGTTGAACTAACATCTGAATATCATCTAACACCTCACTTACTTTCGCAATTCTAAAGTTGGGTTTTGGGATTTTAGTTAAGTTCCTATAGGTATCAACAAAATGAAGCAAGCCATTACTTCTCTTATAAATGGTCTTTATTGCAGTATGCGCCTCATCTATTGCATCCTGATTTGGGGGAGTTTGGTTCCTTTTAGCCTCCTTAAACATTAAATCCAAAGTTGCTGTTATGGAAGAAATTGGTGTAATCGAATTCATTATCTCGTGAGTAAGAACCCTTATAAGTTTTTGCCAACTCTCCGTTTCCTGATCTTCCAATACATTTTGGATATTATTGATGGTAACTAGAATTATACTTATATCATGTATTCTAAATTCTGTTCCTGAGATGGCCAATTGTAAAAAATCATCTTCTTCTTGAATTTTTACCAGGCAGCTTTTACCAGGTTCAAATTTAATAAGTGTATCAACCAATTCAGAGCTAATTGATTTTAGGTCGTGAATATTTTTAACAGAATTAATTTGAAAAAGTTTCTTAAAAGCGTTATTAACCATATCAACTGTACCATCTCTTTGGTAGGTAATAATGCTAACATTTATATTTTTTACCAGAGCTTGTAGATATTGGTATTGTTCTTCCTTTTCAGAGCGCACTTTTTGAAAATCCTGAATTACATCGTTAAATGCCCTGTTTAATTCATCAAATGATGAACCCATACCTTCTATTTTAAATGATCTTGTAAATTCAGAAAATCGAATTGATTCAAGAAAACTTGAGAGGTCACGATTTGTTTTATCAATGTATTTAAAAATTAAATAGATCTGGAAAACAATAATTATTCCTATTAAAAACGGAGTAATAAAATACTCTAAAGTTAACGTATAGAAAAAAAGAAATATTGTTGCTGTTAACAACAATATCCTGAAAATGGCTACAAATCTAAAATTTCTAAAGACCATATTTTTCCATTCTTCTGTATAATGAGGTTCTGGTTAATCCAAGTACTGTTGCAGCTTGTGTAACATTACCCTGATTTTGTTTTAAAACTTTTACAATTATATTTTTTTCTA
>JBHOSR010000088.1:0-9287 GCA_042584405.1 Bacteroidota bacterium | reverse complement strand
CTTTAGTAATGTTGGGTTTTCCTAAAGCTAAAGTCGATAAAATTATTAACGAAATTATAAAACAGAACAAAGAAATGTCTGTTGAAAGCCTTATTAAGGAGGCTCTAAAAAGAATTTAGAAGATTTTATACCTAGCAATTGAAGAAAAGTTATCTATATAAAATATTTCTGCTCTTATTAATGTTAGTTTGTGCAAATAACGTCCAAGCTAAATTTTTGTTTTTATATCAGTCAGATTTTCAGCAAGAAGATACTTTAAAATTTAAATTTAGTGATCAAAATGAATTTGATTACAGCACACAAGATGAATCCCCCCTTTTCTTAGAAAGCCCTTCAAATATTAAAGATACTGTTGAGTATGACCCAGAAACAAACGAATACATTATTTCTAAAAAGATTGGTAACTATGATTATCGTCCTTCTAAACGAATGACTCTGGAGGAATATCAGGATTATCAATTTGAGCAGGCTCTAAGAACATATTGGCGACAACGGGCAAAAGGAGAAAGTATGGAAGCACAAATTGGATTGTTTCCCAATCTTAGGCTAGGGGGTGAAGCATTTGATAAAATTTTTGGTGATAATGCAATTAACATTATTCCTATGGGTTCTGCGGAATTGATTTTTAAGGTCAATATTAATGATAACGAAAATCCAACCATTTCAGAAAACCTTCGAAGAACTACTACTTTCGATTTCGAAGAGAAAATAATGATTAATGTAACGGGCTCAATTGGTGATAAAATAAAACTTGGAGTTAATTACAATACGGAGGCAACTTTCGATTTCGAGAATCAAACTAAATTGGAATATGTAGGTAAAGAAGATGAGATTATTCAAAGAATTGAAGCAGGAAATGTAACTCTCCCATTACCTGGAACTTTAATAACTGGAAGCCAGAGTTTGTTCGGAATAAAAACCGAATTACAATTTGGTAAACTTACAGTTTCAAGTGTGTTCTCTCAGCAAAAAGGAGAAACAAAAGTTATTGAAGTAAAAGGAGGTGCTCAATCTCAACGATTCGAAGTTAAGGCTGATGAATATGATGCTAACAGACACTTTTTCCTCTCTCAATATTTTAGAGATACTTATGATGATGCGCTAGAAAAACTTCCTGTAATAAACTCAGCTGTTACTATCACTAAAATAGAGGTTTGGGTTACAAATAAGGTTAAAAAAAATGAAGAAAACAGAAATATTATAGCATTACTTGACATAGGTGAAAGAGGTAATAATATTTTCGCATCTTCAAGCATAATTTCATCTTCAACAAGTGATCCATACCCTGATAATTCAACTAATAATTTATATAACAGCATCCTTGGTTTTAGTAGTGATCGAGACTTCTATGTTATAGGTAATGAAATAGAAGCTTTTTGGGGAAATAATAATTATAAACAAGGTCAAGATTATGAAAAAATCGGTAGCGCTCGTAAACTTAGTCCAAACGAATATGAATTAAATGAACGTTTAGGTTATATTTCCTTAAATTCAGCATTAAACTCAGACGAGATACTTGCTGTTGCCTTCGAGTTTGATGTTTCTGGAAAAAGATATCAGGTTGGTGATTTTTCAACTGATGGAATAGCAGGGGGTGAAGATAAAAGTCCGTTTTTAATGACCAAATTACTAAAAGGAACAAATCTTACGCCAAGTATACCTACCTGGGATTTAATGATGAAAAATATTTATGCGATTGGGGGGTATCAAATAAACAGTAACGATTTTATATTGAACGTTCTTTACCAGGATGATAAAACAGGAAATGCTTTAAATTATATACCAGAAGGTAACATCGATAAACAGATTTTACTTAAAGTATTAAATCTTGATAATTTAAACTCACAGCTTGATGCTTCGCCTGATGGTCGTTTTGATTTTATTGATGGTGTAACCATAAATGCATCAAATGGTCGAATTATTTTTCCTGTTTTAGAACCCTTTGGTCGTTATTTAAAAGATCAATTCAGTGACACCATAATTGCTAAGAAATATATTTTTCAAGAACTATATGATACCACAATTACATATGCCCGCTTAGTTGCCGAAAAAAATAAATTCAAACTTAAGGGGGAGTTTAAATCTGCTTCTAGTTCAGAAATAATGCTTAATGCCATCAATATCCCAAAAGGATCAGTAAAAGTTCTAGCGGGCGGAAGAGAACTTGTAGAAAATGAAGAATATTCTGTCGATTATAATTTAGGAAGAGTACGAATAATTAATGAAGGATTACTTGAGTCAGGCACTCCTTTGCAAATTTCGCTCGAAAGTCAGGCACTTTATAGTATCCAAACAAAAACATTGTTAGGAACTCATTTGAATTACCAGGTTTCCGATAATTTCAATGTTGGTGCAACTGTAATGAATTTAACCGAGCGACCATTAACTCAAAAAGTCGCTATTGGTGAAGAACCCATATCGAATACAATTTGGGGCTTAAATACATCATACAGAACAGAGTCTCAATTCATAACTTCTCTAGTAGATAAGCTTCCGTTTATTGAAACAAAAGCTAAATCATCGTTAACGGTCGATGCAGAATTTGCCCATCTCATACCTGGACACTCAAACGCCATTGAAAAAGAAGGTAATGCATACATAGATGATTTTGAGGGAAGTGAAACGTCTATGGACTTAAAAACACACACTTCATGGGTTCTAGCAAGTACTCCACAACAACAAAATGATCTATTCCCGGAAGCCAGTATTCCAAATAATCTTGCCAGTGGATATAATAGAGCTAAAGTATCCTGGTACAAAATCGATCCTCTATTTTTAAGAAATAATTCATTAACTCCAGGTCATATAAACAAGGAGCAGCAATCTAATCATTTTGTTCGTGAGATTTATGAAAGAGAAATTTTTCCTAACAAACAATCCGAAACAAATGTACAATCTGCTTTACAAGTACTTAATGTTGCATATTATCCACAAATAAGAGGTCCGTATAATTACGTAGTTAACAATGATACATTAGGCCTGGGGATTCTTGGATTAAATAGTGATGGTACGCTGAGAAATCCTGAAACTCGTTGGGCAGGAATTATGCGTGAAATTCCTAATCCTAATTTTGAAGCAGCAAATGTAGAATATATCGAATTTTGGTTAATGGATCCTTTTGTATATGATTCAACACGAACAGGTGGGAATTTATACTTTAACTTAGGTGAAGTTTCTGAAGATATTTTAAGAGATTCTCGAATCTCGTTTGAAAATGGTCTTCCAACCGAGGGATCTGAAGGAAATTTAGTTGAAACGGTCTGGGGAAGAATACCTGAAAGTGATATTATTGTTGAGTCTTTCCAAAATATTGGTGATCAAGATTTAGGCCTTGATGGTCTTGATGATGAAAATGAAAAAACTTTTTTTAGCTCTTATCTGGGTGAAATAGCTGATTTAATAAATGACGATGAAATTTATAATCAATTTGACGAAGATCCATCAAATGACAATTTTCATTATTTTATTGGTGGGGATTATGATGCTTTAGGATTGAGTATACTTGATAGATATAAAAAATTTAACGGTTACGAAGGAAATTCATCAGGAAATGCAGGCGAATTGTCAACAAAAACACCTAACTCAGAAGATATAAATGGAGACAGGACCTTAAATGAAACAGAAAGTTACTTTCAGTATAAAATAGAATTGCAACCCACCAGGATGCGAATAGGAGATAATTTTATTGTCGATAGAGTAGAGCGTTTTGTTGATCTGCCTAACGGTGAACAAAACGCAAAAATTGCTTGGTATCAGTTTAGGATCCCTATACGTCAGCCGGAAAAAACAGTTGGTGCAATTCAAGATTTTAAATCAATTCGTTTTATTCGAATGTTTTTAAATGAATTTGATGATAGTATAATTCTTCGTTTTGCTAAGCTAGAGTTGGTTCGAAGCGAATGGCGTAAATACGAATTGTCCTTATTAGAAGGTCACGAAGGCCTTTCAACACCTGAAAATACAAATGGAACACTTGAGATTGCTTCAGTAAATATTGAAGAAAATAACAATTATGTTCTTCCTCCCGGGGTCGATAGGGTTATAGATCCAACTAATCCACAGCTTCGACAACTGAATGAACAGTCGATGGTCCTTAAAGTTAAAAACCTGGACGATGGCGATGCCCGTGCAGCATATAAAACCTTAAATCTAGACTTACGGCAATATGAAAAATTAAAAATGTATGTTCATGCTGAAAAATTAGAAGGAGAAATATTAAATGATGAAGACTTACGTGTTTTTATTCGATTGGGTACCGATTATAAGAACAACTATTATGAGTATGAGCTCCCATTAAAAATTACTGATCCAGACAAGATTTATAATAATGAAGATGAAAGTCATAGAAGAACAGTATGGCCCTTTGAGAATAATGTAGAAATTATTTTAGATGATTTGGTAAATGTTAAAAAGGCCCGAAATGAAGAATTACGTCAACCAAATACCGTTTTTAACTATAGCTCTATTTATTCGGTTTACAAAGAAAATAATACAAAATTGTCTGTACGTGGTAATCCGAATTTAAGTAATGTGGTTACTATAATGATTGGTGTTCGAAATCCAAGTAAACAAAACAATGTAATATCAAATGATGATGGTATGCCAAAATATGGTGAAATTTGGGTTAATGAATTACGACTTACCGATTTTAAAGAAAAGGGTGGTTGGGCAGCCAGAGGTAGAGTTTCTACCCAATTAGCTGATCTTGGAACATTAAACTTAGCAGGAAGCATTAGCACACCAGGATTTGGTAGTATTGAAAAGAAAGTAAATGAAAGAAGCAAAGAAGAAGTTATACAGTATGATGTTTCTACTAATTTAGATTTGGGTAGATTCTTTCCTGAAAAATCAAAAATAAGTATCCCCGTTTATGCTGGTTACTCAGAAACATTTATAAATCCGGAATACAATCCATTAGATCCTGATATTAAATTAGATGATGCACTTAATGATGCTAAAACCAAATCAGAAAGAGATTCCATTAAAAATGTAGCTCAAGATTATACTCAGAGGAAAAGCATAAATTTTACCAATGTTAAAATCAATAAAGCTAGTGAGAAAGCCCGATTTTACAATATTTCTAATTTTTCAGTAAGTTATTCATATAGTGAAACATTTGCTCGTGATATTAATACCGAATATGATGTTCTAAAAAATTACAGAGGAGGATTTAACTATATTTATAATAGCAGGGCAAAGAATGTTGTTCCACTTCGAAAAGCTAAAGGATTGCTCAGTAAAAAAGCATTTGCTCTAATAAAAGATTTCAATTTTTATTATAAACCTTCGAGTATATCGTTTAGGACAGATGTGTTTAGAAAATATCAGGCTAATAAGACAAGGAACATATACGATCCCAACAATATTATTGAACCAACATATAATAAAGAATTTAACTGGAACCGATATTATGATTTAAAATGGGATCTGGCAAAATCCTTAAAACTTGATTTTTCGGCTACTAACATTGCTCGTATTGACGAACCGTATGGAGAAGTTGATCGACATAAAGACTCTTACCAGGCATGGAAAGATTCTATTTGGTCTAACATTTGGAAAGGCGGTCGAAATACTCAGTATAATCATAATATAAATGTTACTTACAGAGTACCCATAAACAAACTCCCTTTGTTAGATTGGACTAATGTAACCGCTCGTTATAACGCTACTTATAATTGGGATGCCGGACCACGTGATAAATATGGAGAATCATTGCTAGGAAATACAATTCGAAATTCTAATACAATGCAGTTTAATGGTCAGGCGAATATGCTCAATTTGTATAATAAAGTAGGAGCCTTAAAACGTATTAACCAAAAGTATGGTAGAGGAAGGTCTTCACGTAAAAAAGTTGAATATGAAAATGTTAGTTTTCAAGAAACAGACTTTTGGTTTAGAGAGGGTAGAGCAAGATCGGTATATCATGAATTAAATACAGAAGATATAACTAATGTTAAAGTTACCGATGCTACTGGAAATGAAGTAAAAGGTGATTGGGAAGTTTCAACAAAACGTAAAATTAGATTTAGGGCTGAAAAAGATGTAGATGGTGCACAAGTACTAATTGAAGGGCGTATAGAGAAAAAGGATAATCCTTTAGTATTTGTTGCTGAAAATACTGCCTTATTGCTTATGTCAATTAAAAATGTATCAGCCTCTTATACCTTAACCCAAGGATCTAGCTTAGCAGGTTATACTGAGAATACTAATATTCTCGGCATGAATACTAATTTTGAAGCACCCGGATGGCCATTCATTTTAGGTTGGCAAGAAGAAGATTTTGCATATAAGGTTATAAAGGAAAACTGGTTTAAAAAAGATTCTTTAAACCTTCCTTACTTAATGACACAAAATGAAAACTTAAATTTTAGAGTTACCATAGAACCAGTCAAAGGTTTAAAAATTGATCTTACAGCTAATAGAACAAAATCTGAGAATAACACACGTTATTATTATTATAATGATGATCCTCAAGAAATAGAACCCTATTCAGAACAAATTTCCGGAAATTTCTCAATGACCTATATTACAATTGGATCAGCCTTTGAAGACGTGACATATGATAATAATTATTACTCCAAAGCATACGAAGACTTTAAAGCATATCGTGTAGATATTTCAAGGCGATTAGGCGAAGAAAACGCTATCACCAATTCTCACCCTGACGAACCGGCTTATAGTGATGGATATGGTAGCCTGTCTCAAGAAGTTATGGGGCCAGCGTTTCTTGCATCTTATGGATCGTGGTACGATCAAAACAACGTGCCTCTTGATATGTTTCAAAAAATCCCTTTACCTAACTGGAGTATTAGATATGATGGATTGAAAGACATTCCATTTTTGAAAAAGTTATTTAAATCAATAAATTTAAGTCATGTTTATCGTTCATCATACAACATTGGTTCGTTTATAAATAACACTGATTTTTTAGCTGGTGCTGGTAGTTTAGCTGCTATGGATAGTTCAGGAAACTTCATTCCTCAATTCGACGTTAATAGCGTTTCTATTAATGAACAATTTAGCCCATTATTTAACATTGATATGACATGGGTTAATAATCTTACAACTCGTTTTGAAATTAAAAAGAGCAGAACTGTAACATTGAGTTATACAAACAATCAAATAACGGAAGTTTTTACCGATGAAATAGGAATTAGTCTGGGTTATCGATTTGATGATTTTGATTTGATTTTTAATTTTGGCGATGGGCAAGAGAATTTCAAAAGTGATTTAAATATTAGAGCCAATTTAAAAATTAGAGATAATAAAACTATTTTACGGAAAATTATTGAAGATAATGAAGTACCTAATGCTTCTGCAGATCAAAAAGTAACAGTTATTGGTGTTTCAGCTGATTATTTATTAAGCAACCGATTAACATTAAGGTTATTTTACGATCAAAATATATCTGATCCAATTAAAGGTACTAACCCCTATCGTATTTCAAATACCGACGTTGGATTTAGCTTAAGATTTACTTTAACGGAATAGTATTTTAATAAATTTTGATTAATTTTGACTTGAAATTTATATTACAGTCAATTTTATCTAATTAAAATAAAAATATTATGAACATTCCAGAAAACTTAAAGTACACTAAAGATCACGAATGGATCCGTGTTAAAGGTGACACAGCATATATTGGTATTACAGATTATGCTCAAGGTGAGCTTGGAGATATTGTATTTTTAGAAATTGAAACTGAAGGTGAAGAATTGGCAAAAGAAGAGGTATTTGGAACTATTGAGGCAGTTAAAACTGTTTCTGATATGTTTATGCCAGTAAGTGGTGAGGTTGTGGAAGTAAATGCAAAATTGGAAGAATCTCCTGAAATCGTAAACAAAGATCCTTATGGTGAAGGTTGGTTAATAAAAATTAAATTAACAAATACTTCCGAAATTGATGAATTACTAGATGCTACAGCATATAAAAATTTATTGGAAGCTTAAAATCAATTTATTACTATACATATTTAAAATGACTACTAATAAATAGTAGTCATTTTTTTACACTACAAAATTAAAAACCTTATAAATTTGTAAGGTTAGTTTTATTGATATCAACAAAATATTATTCTATCCCGTATTTCTTGAGTTTTTTATACAAAGTGGACTTTTCAATACCTATCGCTTCAGCTGTTTCTTTTATTTTCCATTTATTCTTTTCCAAATGAAATTTAATATATTGTTCTTCATAACTTTGAACGCTATCAGAAAATTCATTGATATCAAATAAAAACTGTAAGTTCTTATCTGCTTTTTTGGATTGCTTTCCCGTTAACTTATTATTGATTTCGCTAATAATAATATCTTCAGTTAAATGATTGTTTGTAATGACTAAATTTTCACAAAAGTTTTTTAGCTCTCTTATATTTCCTGGCCAGCGGTATTCCAAAAGTTTATTTTGGATATTTTCAATTTCTGCATTAATGGTAATCTTGTATTTAGTTTTGTATTTATCAAAAAAGAAGTTCATCAATAGAACAATATCTTGTCCACGTTCTCGTAAAGGAGGTAAAATAATTTTATTCCCTTCCATCCTATAATACAGGTCATCTCTGAATTTTTCCTGTTCAATTAATTCAAAAAGGTTCTTATTAGTACCAATAATAAAGCGAGTATCTACCTTTTTAATATCGCCACCAAGTATTTGTATTTCATTGTATTCAAGCGTTCGTAATATTTTAGCTTGTGCAGTATAGTTTAGATTTGATATTTCATCAAGAAATACTGTTCCTTTGTTTGCCTTTTCTATATATCCTATTTTATCTTTACTGGCCTCAGTAAATGCCCCTTTTTTGTACCCAAACAGTTCCGATTCTATAAGATTTTCTGGTATAGCACTACTATTGATTGTAATAAAGGGTTTTTCGGTTCTTTTTGATTTCCAAAACAAATGATTTGCAACAATTTCTTTACCAGTACCCGTTTCTCCTTCAATCAATACATTAATATCGGTAGGACCGTATTTTTCAATGAATCCTTTAACTTTTTTAATAGAGGAAGAATCACCAATAAATGGTATGAGTGGCATCGAACTCTCACGTAACTGTTTATTTTCTAATTCAAGTGTTCTATTGTAATCTTCTTGCTTTTTGAGATTTATTGCCTGCTTTACGTTAAGTACAAAACTATTTTTATCAAAATTAATTTGCTTATCAATAAATGCATATGCTCCTAATTGTATTGCTTTGACAGATTGCACCCTTGTTGCATTTCCTGTAATTACAATTACTTTAGCATGAAAAAATGAACTTTCTTTTAACTTCTCGAACACACCAAGACCAT
>JBHOSR010000087.1:0-9312 GCA_042584405.1 Bacteroidota bacterium | reverse complement strand
ATATGGTACAAATGTTACAACATTAGTTCCAACAATTGCAGTTTCTGCTGATGCTACAATAAATCCATTATCCGGTGTAGCAAAGGACTTTTCTAATCCTGTTCCTTATACTGTTACAGCAGAAGATGTTACAGAACAAATTTGGACAATAACTGTAAATATTGAACCTAATACAGAAAATGATATTTTAACATTTGTTTTCGAAACCTTAGAACCTGATGTTAATGGCATTGTTGATGTAGGCTTACATACTGTTATAGCAACAGTTCCTTATGGTACTGATATTACAGCATTAGTTCCTACAATCACAGTTTCTGCTGATGCTACAATAAATCCTTTATCCGGTGCTGTCCAAAACTTTACATCAACAGTTAATTATACGGTAACAGCAGAAGATGCAACAGCTCAAATTTGGGAAGTTACAGTTAATATTACTGAAGCGAGTTCCGATGCTACTTTAAGTGATCTTTTAGTTGACGGAACAAGCATTGCTGGTTTTGTTTCAACCACATATGTATATGTTGAGACTTTACCTTTTGGGACTACTACAACACCAGTAGTTACTGCTACAGAAAATGATCCTAACTCAAATGCTGTAGTTAATCCTGCAACGGATGTTACCAGTGCAACTGATGCTGATAGAACTACTACTGTTACTGTTACCGCAGAAGATGCTTCAACTCAGGACTACACTATTTTATTCAATGTTGCGGCAAACGATGCAAAAATACTTACAAGCTTTAGTTTTGTTGACCCTGCTGTTAATGGTGTTATAACTGAAGGGAATCATACAGTTGCAATTGAAGTACCTTATGGCACTGACGTAACAAATTTGATAGCAAATTTTGAAACATCAGGCTCTGAAGTTAAAGTTGAAGCAATTACACAAATTTCAGGAACAACGCCTAACAATTTTACTAATCCTGTAACATATACAGTAGTAGCAGAAGATGCTTCTACTCAAGATTATATTGTAACAGTATCAATCACCGCAGGTAATACAGATGCAACATTAAGCAGTTTAACGGTTGATAATGGAACACTAGTTCCAGTTTTTGATGCCGCAACTATTGACTACACGGTTGAACTTCCTTACGGAACTACTGTCGAACCCTTAGTAACAGCTACTGAAAACGATCCTAATGCAAATGCTGTTATTACACAAGCTACCGATGTTGAAGGCGATTTAGCTGCAAGAACAGCAACAGTTGTTGTAACTGCTGAAGATGGTAATGTAACTAAAACTTATACTATTGTTTTCTCAATTGCATTAAATTCTGATGCTACATTAAGTGCATTAACGGTCAATAGTGGAACACTTGTTCCAGCTTTTGATGCAGTAATAATTGATTACACCGTTGAGCTTCCTTACGGGACTACAACAGAACCTGTAGTAAGTGCTACAGAAAACGATGCTAATGCAAATGCAGTTGTTACACAAGCTACTGATATTGAAGGCGATTTAGCTGCAAGAACAGCAACAGTTGCTGTAACTGCTGAAGATGGTAGTACTACAAAAACATATACCGTTATTTTCACAGTTGCATTAAATAATGATGCTACAGTTACATCAACAGAATATACGGTTAATAGTACCGCATTGACTATTTCTGGTATTCCTTTCGGTACACCATTAGCAAGCTTTGAAAGTAATTTAACCGCTGCTGAAGGTGCTACTTTTGAAACATACGAAGCGGATGGTGCTACAGTAGCTACTGATCTGGCAACAGATTATAAGGTTATTGTTACTGCAGAAGATGGTACAACTACAAAAACGTATACTGTAACAGTTTTAACTGGAACAAACTTCATTATTAATAATATTGACATTAAACTATATCCAAACCCAAGTAATGGATTATTTAAACTTGAACTAAGCAATGCAAATAACGAGGAGTTTTTTGTTGACATTTATGATGTAATTGGAAAAAAAGTTTATACAGCAACAATCTCTAAAAACATAACAATTATTGATCTTTCTGAAATGAATATAGGTATTTATTATGTAAGTATTAAAAAAGGAGATAACAGAAAAGTTTCAAGAATTATAATTCATTAATATTCACATAAAAATATAAAGGTAGCCAAAACAAACTCTGCAAAAATTCTGTGACACGAATAATTTTAATTAAATAATTCAATTCAAAAACCCGAACTTCTTATTTTGAGAAATCAGGGTTTTTGTTTAACGGTTTGTATAAAATTGACTTTTATGTAAAAAGATATTTATTTTACTTAACTCTTAATTAATACTCATAATTTATTAATACAAGATAAAAATGAAAAACATCGTAAAATTTGCAATTCCATTAATACTTGTAATTGTAATTCCAATAATTCTTTTTACTCAAAAAAAAGAAAATGATTTACAAAAGTTTGATCGAGTTACTCAAAAAGTTTACGATGAGTTTCAACCTATTGGTTTAAGTGTAGCAATAGTAAAGGACGATGCTATTATATATCAAAAAGCACTTGGATCTAAAAATATCCATAAGGTTGATTTCTTAGACAATAATGATATTTTTAACATTGCCTCTTGCACTAAAGCATTTACTGCTGCAGGAATTGGAGTGTTAGTTCAAGAAAAACTATTATCATGGGACGATAAAGTTGTCGACCATATCCCAAATTTTAAACTTTTAGATGAATATATTACAAATAATCTTACTATTAAAGATTTATTATCGCACAGATCAGGTTTGGGAACATTTTATGGTGATTTACTATGGTATAATACAACGTACACCAATAAAGAAGTTATTGAACGCATGCAATACCTGCCAATTATTCATGATTTTCGAACTCAATTTGGCTATCAAAATAACATGTATATGATTGCCGGTGAGATTATTGAGAAAGTTACAGGGCAAACATGGGAAAGTTTCATTAAACAATCATTTCTTGAACCTTTAGAAATGAGCGATTCTAGAATGTCAAGTGATCAGTTTGATGGTACTGAAGAAATAGCATATCCTCATTATCAGGATACACTTATTGAGGTTTATGATTTTAAAGCTACAAAACCAGCTGCTTCAATATGGTCGAGCTCAAGGGATTTAGCAAATTGGGCCATAATGTGGTTAAATAATGGTAAATGGAAAAACGATCAAATTCTTAAACCGGAAACGGTTAAAACACTAATTTCAGCACAAACAATTTTACCGGTTTCAAATGAAAGAGAAAGTTTCGGTATGCATTTTAGAAACTATGCATTAGGTTGGAACACATATGATATCAATGGACGAAAAATAGTTGAGCATAATGGAGGAATGCCTGGTTACATAAGCAAAGTAGCATTAGTACCAGAAGAGAATATTGCTGTAATTATATTAAATAATGGTTTTGACACATATGGAAATGATGCTTTATTTTATTCAATAGTTGATATTGTAACAGAAAAAAATACTACAGACTGGATTGATTATTATTCAGAAAAAAGAAGAGAATCTGCTCGTTACGAAAATGAATTTAATGAAAAAAGATTAACCACAAAAGATACTTCTTTAAAACCCACCATTTTTATTGACATTCTTGCTGGGATTTATCGAGATAAGATGTACGGAGATGCAGAGATTACTCTTGCTGAGAATCAATTAACTTGCACACTATTGCCCGCAAAAAAAGTATTCACTGGGAAATTGGAGCACTGGAAAGAAAATACTTTTAAGGTTGAATTTAAGGATCCATTTTTAACTTATGGATTAGTTAGTTTCGATGTAAATGAATTGGGTAATGTTTTAGGTTTTAAAATAGATTTACCAAGCAGCGATTTTCATTTTAAGAATCTCGACTTTAAAAAAGTAAACTAATTGTAAAGTTTAATACCTGGAAATGAATCATTTTATTCCAATTAATAAAATATCAGCATCTGTTTCAACTTGTTTAAAATCAGGCTTGTTTGATCCTATTGTTGATACAAGTATTGTTTTTTACGATTTTAGTCATTTAAAACATAAAATAGAGTTATTGAAAGAAGCATTTCCTATAAACACTTTTCACACAGCTGCTGTAAAAGCTAATCCATTAGATGAAGTTTTAAAATTTACCAATAAATTGGAACTGGGTGCTGAAGTCGCTTCAGAGGGGGAACTCTATTTAGCGCAAAAATCCGGATTCAAAAACCAGAAAATAGTTTTTGATTCTCCTGCAAAGACTTACAATGAGTTGGAATTTGCATTAAAAAACAATATTCAGATCAATGCTGATTCATTAATGGAGATCGACCGAATTGCTAAGATTAAAAAAAATACGACTTCAATCAGTAAAATTGGTTTAAGAATTAATCCACAAGTTGGTTATGGCAAAATTGAATCTACGTCGCTTGCTGGTGAATATTCAAAATTTGGAGTCCCAATAAAAAGTCATCTACAAGAAATTATTGATTATTACGTTAAATATGATTGGTTAATTGGCGTTCATTTGCATATTGGTTCTCAGGGTTGTGAAATGGAAATGCTCATTAATGGTATTGAATCAGGATTAAAATTAATAGTTGAAATAAATAAAAAGATTAAAAGCCAAAATAGAGAAATTATTTTTTTAGATATTGGTGGAGGATTACCAATTTCGTATCATCACGATATTGCACCAACTGGTATGACGGATTATGGAAATAAAATAAAGGATTTACTTGCTTTCTTTAATCTGGAAAACATGCATATAGTAACAGAATTTGGAAGATTTTTACACGCTAATTCAGGTTTTATTGTTAGTAAAGTCGAGTATGTAAAACATTATGAAAATAGCAATACATTAATTATTCATTCAGGTGCGGACATGTTATTACGCGAATGTTTAAATCCAGGAAACTGGTATCATGAAATAACTTTGTTAAATAGTAAAGGAGAATTAAAACAAAATAAAAGTAAAATAAATTACCATATTGCTGGACCATTATGTTTTGCCAATGATATAATTGCCAGAAATATTGAATTGCCTGAAGCTCAGGAAGGTGATTATTTGGTAATACACGATTCTGGAGGCTATACTTTTGGGATGTGGTCGAAATATGTTAGTAGAAATTTTCCAAAAGTTATTGCTTATGATGATGATAAATACAAAATAATTCGAAAGAGAGAAACACCTGAAGATATCTTAAAATTTTGGTCATTTTAAGAAAATACAAAATCGTTAATAAAACTTTTAATATGAAATTTAAAACTTCACTAAGTATATTATTCTATTTTATCTTAGCATCATTAGAGTCTCTATCGCAAATAAATAACACTAAATTTCTTGATCAAATAACTATTGAAAGTATTAAACTACATGTCGATACTTTAGCATCGGAAACCATGGAGGGCCGAAATACCGGTGAACCTGGACAAAAACTTGCTGCACAATATATTTCAGGCCAATTTGCTAATTATGGATTAAAACCATTTAACCCAGATTCTAGAAATCCGTATTACCAAAAATTTGATCTCAAAAAGTTTGATATAGGTGAATCAATCATATTTTATAATAATCTTACTTATAAAACTCCTATATATGTAGCTAATAAAAGTAAATCTGATAGCATTTCAAGTGAAATTTTATACACTGGTTATGCTAATGAAAAAGATCTTTCCGGTCTTGAGCTTAGTAATAAAAGCATTTTTTTCTTATCAGAAAGTGTAAGCGATGCTATTAAAAAAGCTAAAGGAATTTCAAATTCATATCAAATAAATACATTTATTATTGGATTACCTTTTGGCAAAAGAGTTGATCAATCAATATTTAAAAACTCAATAAAGGATCTCTATTCATTTATAGAATTTTTCTATTACTACTATTATATTGCTTTAAAACAAAGAACAGAGAGCGATTTTAATAAGCTGGTTGATCACAATAAGATGATACCTAATTTTAAAATAGATTCAGAAAAGGATATAAACATCCTTTTTGTTCCTGAAAAGCTCGCAGAAGGTTTATTTTTAGAAGATTTTAATAAATTAGAAAAGCTGGCTAAGTCAAATAAAAAATCTAAAATAAATAACTTACTTACCATTGAATCTTCTGATTTTTCATATAAAGTTATTTACGATCCCAAAATCGAGATCCTTAATACAGAGAACATTATTGGTTTTATTGATAGCCCTAGTGATGAAAATATAATCATAGGAGCACATTATGATCATGTGGGACGAAATTTTAAAAATGAAATTAATTATGGCGCCGACGATAATGCCTCTGGAACTACCGCAATTCTTAAAATGGCCGAATTGTTTTCACTGGCTGATAGAGATGGTGTGAAATTTAACACAGACATTATTTTTATTGCATTTTCGGCAGAAGAATTAGGATTACTGGGATCGCAATACTACGTTCAGAAACCATTTTTTTCATTAGAAAAAACAAATGTAATGTTCAATATCGATATGATTGGACGAGATATGGATGATGATCCAAATAACTCAAATCGAGTTTTTCTTTTAAAATGGAAAGGTGGATCAAAATATATTAAAAAGGTAAATAAAATCAATAAAGAACATACAAATTTAACAGTTGATAAAACACCAGGTATAAAGAATCGAGTAATATGGAGCTTTGGTTCTGATCATCGTTCTTACGTAAAAGAAGATGTAAGTTGTGTCGCATATTTTACCGCCTTGCATAGCGATTATCATACTCCTGGTGATACTCCCGATAAAATAAACTATAATAAAATGAATCGTATTATTAAACTTCTTTTCTTAAATGTTTGGGGTCTAACAACAGAATAAAAATAAACATAATTGCTCATATTTTGTTTTAGTAAAAAATAATAAACTAAAACAAAAAAATCATGAAAAAAAATATGGGATTAGCAGATAAAGTTATCAGAAGTATGATAGCTATAATTATTGCTGTTTTATTTTTTACTGATGTTATTTCAGGTACTCTAGGTATAGTATTAGTTGTACTGGCCGGTATTTTCCTGGCAACAAGTTTTATAAGCTTTTGTCCTTTGTATACAATTTTTGGATTTAGTACATGCCCAATGAAAAATACAGAATAAAATTCTTCGCCTCCATCTTCCATATCGTCCATACCATCCTCTGATCTTCCTTTTCTATCTGTTCTGGAATTGTTTATTTTAAATCCTTCATGGAAAGTTGAATTCTTTTTCTAGCTATATCAATCTCAATAACTTTGACCTTAACATGTTGATGTAATTTTACAATTTCGTTAGGATCCGATACAAAACGATTTGCCAGTTGAGAAATATGTACCAATCCATCTTGTTTTACACCAACATCAACAAAAGCCCCAAAGTTCGTAATATTTGTAACTATTCCAGGTAATTCCATTCCTACATGAAGATCTTCCATTTTATGAATTCCCTCAGCAAACTCGAAAATTTTAATTCCTTTCCTAGGATCACGACCTGGTTTTGCTAATTCATTTATTATATCGGTTAGAGTGGGTAATCCGACTTCTTTTGTAACGTAATTTTCTAATTTAATTTGCTTTCTTAAATCTTCGTTCTTAATTAAATCTATCACCTCACAATTTAAATTGGAGGCCATCTTTTCTACAATATGATAACTTTCCGGGTGCACAGCACTATTATCTAGAGGATTCTCTGCATTTTCTATTCTTAAAAATCCTGCCGCTTGCTGAAATGCCTTATCTCCCATTCTTTTAACCTTTTGCAGCTCTTTTCTTGATTCGAATGCACCATTCTCTTTTCTATGTTCAACAATATTCTGAGCCAACTGTGGTCCTAATCCCGAAATGTAATTTAAAAGGTGTTTACTAGATGTATTTAAGTTAACACCAACCAAATTAACACTACTTTCAACCACTTGGTCTAATTTCCCTTTTAGCTTATTCTGATCTACATCGTGTTGATACTGCCCTACTCCTATTGATTTTGGATCTATTTTTACAAGCTCAGCTAAAGGGTCCATTAACCTTCGTCCAATAGAAACAGCACCACGAACAGTCACATCGTATTCCGGAAATTCTTCACGAGCTACAGCAGACGCCGAATAAACCGAAGCTCCATCTTCACTTACCACAAAAACTTTTACATCTTTAGTAAATCTAATCTTTTTAATTAAAGCTTCTGTTTCACGACTTGCTGTGCCATTTCCTATCGCAATTGCATCAATTTTAAAAGTTTCTACCATGGAATCAATCTTCTTCATAGCCATCCCTTTTTCATTTTGTGGTTGATGCGGATAAATAGTTTCGTTATGTAACAAATTACCTTGCGCATCGATACAGACTACTTTACAACCGGTTCTATATCCTGGATCAATAGCTAATACATTTTTTTGACCTAACGGTGGTGCTAATAATAGTTGGCGGAGATTATCAGCAAAAACTTTAATCGCCTCTTCATCTGCTATTTCTTTCGACGTATTTTTAAATTCAGTCTCCATTGAAGGTGATAGAAGTCTTTTATAACAGTCTTTAATTGCTTCGCGTACTTGATCTGAAACATCATATACTCCTTTAACAAATTGATTCTCTAAAATCTCAATTGCATTGTCTTCATCCGGAGAAATTGTCAGTTTTAAAATTCCTTCGTTTTCGCCCCTTCGCATAGCTAACAATCGATGTGAAGGGCAGCGCTTAAGAGCTTCCTCCCACTCAAAATAATCTTTAAACTTTATCCCCTCAAGTTCTTTTCCTTTAACAGCTTTTGATTGGATAGTTGATTCATGTTGATATAAACGACGTATACTATTTCGAGCTCTTTCATTTTCATTAATCCATTCTGCAATAATATCGCGGGCACCTTGTAATGCATCATCAGCAGAAGGTACTTCGTCATTGATAAATTGTTCAGCCTTACTTAGAATATTTAGCTCTTGCTGTTTCATTATTATTTTAGCAAGTGGTTCTAATCCTCTCTCCTTTGCCTTTGTAGCACGTGTTTTCTTTTTGGGTTTAAATGGAAGATAAATATCTTCAAGTTCTGTTAGGGTTTCGGCGTTTTTAATTCGTTCCTTTAATTCATCAGTTAAATTACCCTGCTCATCTATAGTCTTTAATATAGTATCTCTTCTGCTGTCAATTTCCTGTAGTTTTGCTAGTTGATCTTTAATAGCAGCAATCTGCAATTCATCTAAACTACCTGTTGCTTCTTTTCGGTATCTACTAACGAAGGGAATTGTTGCTCCTTCATCAAATAATTGAATAGTATTCTTTACTTGCCAATCTTTTATTGAAAGATTAGCTGATATTTTTATAATATGATTTTCATTCATAACGCTAACATTAAAAAGGAAGACTAAAATAGCTATTTTATCATTAATTCATGAAAAAAGATACTAACAAATATGAAGCTCTTAATTATTAATCAGGTTTAAGAAATTTGTTGAACATAGAAAAGAGAAT
>JBHOSR010000086.1:0-9397 GCA_042584405.1 Bacteroidota bacterium | reverse complement strand
GTGGAGGCACTTCTGCCGGATCAGGACTAACATTAAATGTATCACCAGCAACAACAACTACATATTGGGTACGAGCAGAGGGAGATTGTAATACAACAGCCTGTGTAAGTATAACTTTAACAGTAAAAACAGAATCTACTGATCCAACAGGTATTAATACAGATGATGATAATTTCTGTCCTGGAGGATCTGCAAACTTAACCGTTCAAGGTGGTTCATTGGGTGATGGAGCAAGTTGGGAATGGTATACAGGTTCATGTGGAGGCACATCTGCCGGATCAGGACTAACATTAAATGTATCACCAGTAGTAACAACCACATATTGGGTACGAGCGGAGGGAGATTGTAACAATACAGCATGTGTAAGTATAACCATCACAGTAAAGACAGAATCCACCGATCCCACAGGTATCAATACAGACAATGATAATTTCTGTCCTGGAGAATCAGCGAACTTAACCGTTCAGGGAGGCTCATTAGGGACAGGAGCAAGTTGGGAATGGTATACAGGCTCATGTGGAGGCACATCTGCAGGCTCGGGACTAACATTAAATGTATCACCAGTAGTAACAACTACATATTGGGTACGAGCAGAAGGAGATTGTAATACAACAGCCTGTGTAAGTATAACCTTAACAGTAAAAGCAGAATCTACTGATCCCACAGGTATTAATACAGATAATAATAATTTCTGTGTCGGTGAATCGGCCAATTTAACCGTTCAAGGTGGTTCATTGGGCGATGGAGCAAGTTGGGAATGGTATACAGGTTCATGTGGAGGCACTTCTGCCGGATCAGGACTAACATTAAATGTATCACCAGCAACAACGACTACATATTGGGTACGAGCTGAAGGCGATTGTGATACCACGGCTTGTGAAAATATTGCTTTAATAGTATATGATGTTCCTACTGCATTTGCAGGTAAGGATACAATGTTGTGTTATGACACACCATATCAAATTCTTGATGCAGACACAACCAATTCTGATGGAGTAAACTGGGAAATATTAACAGGAAACGGTTCATTGGATGACCCTAATATTTTAGATCCTGAATATACTCCAGATGTTTCAGACGGAGGAACCGTGGTGGAATTGGTTTTACATGCCTCAGGTAAAGGTTCTTGTGCAGAGAGTACTGATACGATTAGAATTACATATTTGTCTGAATTGTTAGTTGCTATAGGCAAACCTACACCATTTTATATCGATTCAACTTCTACACATATTGATGTTTATATTAAAATATCCAGCTATCAATATTTAAGTTTATCTAGATTGTATTTAAAGTCACCATTAGATTCTATTGTTGAGTTAAAACCTTTCTGTGATAATATTCCTTTTGGAATTTCTGCAGCTGAGGATGTTGTTTATAGATTTTATAATGATCCACTTGATACATCTGCATTAGCCGGAGCAACTGCTGCAGGGTGTAATGTTGTGTCAGGACGCTATGAATTTCTTGGAGATTGGAAAAAGAAATTACATGGTCTGGATCCTTCGAATGGAGCATGGAGAATTATGATAAAAGATAGTTTAAATTATGGTTCTGGACCAGGAACTCTTGATCAGGCAACAATTACTTTTTCTGACACAAATTATGTTGGTGGTTTTGAATTTATTCTGTATGCTGATTCGAGTATTAACTTAAATATTAATGATTGGAGTTCAGGACCTGCTGCTGAGACTGAATATACTTTATCATTAACAGGATTAACAACTTCTTGTTTTGGTGAATGTGATGCTACTGCAGTTGCTACTGGGACTGGAGGATTACAACCATACCTATTATATGAGTGGAGTGCAAGTTTGGATTTCAGTTCACCTTTTGCAACAACTGATACAGTAAATCTATGTGTAGGCAAATACTATGTTCAGGTTACTGATTCACATGGATGCACGGCAATTGATTCTATTAGTGTGTTAGAACCACCTGAAATCTATATAACTGATGATACTGTTGTCCATAATCTTTGTTATGGAGATACAATCGGAAAAGTAATGTTAGAATTTGCCGGAGGAACTGGAGCATTGCAGTATACCTATAATGGTACTGATTGGTATAATAGTGGTGATACTATATTCAACTTGGGTGCTGCAACTTACACCTTTACGATTGAAGATGCAACGGGTTGTACAAAAGATACAGTAATAACCATTACCGAACCTACTCAAATTGATATTACTACAAATGTAACAGAAATTACGTGTTATGGCGCCGATGATGGCGAAATTGAAATTATAGCTTTAGGAGGAACACCTGGATATACCTATTCAATTGATAGTGCATATAATTGGTTCCCAGGAAACATATTTACACCATTACCTCAGGATACATTCTATATTGCAGTTCAAGATGCTGCTGGATGTATACAGTTTGGTGATACAGTAGAAATGATTTATCCTGATACCATAACCATTGACTCAGTTTGGGTAACACCAGTAATATGTGACGGTAGTACTGACGATGGAACAATAACTATATTTGCTGAAAGCAGTAGTTATAGTAATTTGGATTATTCCATAAATAATGGAGCAGACTTTTACCAAGATTCTTTGTTTACAGGACTATCTGGAGGAACATATCAAATAATTGTTCAAGATCCTAATGGATGTAGTAAAACATTAGATTCACTTGTTACAGTAAACGGACCTATTATTATAACTTATGACTCTATAGTACATAATGATTGTTATGGAGATACAACCGGAGTAATAAAACTTGAATTTAGCGGAGGAACGGGTGTATTACAATATTCACACAATGGAACAGACTGGTACAATAGTGGTGACACTATTAAGAATTTGCCAGCTGCTATTTATACCGTTTCAATAATGGATGGATTAGGTTGTACTAAAGATACTATAATTGAAATCACAGAACCTAATCCTATAAATATAACTACCAATGTAACTGATATTACTTGTTACGGTGCAGATGATGGTCAAATCGAGATAATTGCTACGGACGGAACACCAGGTTATACCTACTCTGTTGATAGTGCTTTCACTTGGGTTGCAGGTAATATATTTACACCATTAGCTGTTGACACTTTCTATATAGCTGTTCAAGATGCAGCAGGTTGTATCCAGTTTGGTGATACGGTTGAAATGCTTAATCCAGATACAATAACTATTGATTCAGTTTGGGTAACTCCAGTTATTTGCGATGGAAGCGCTGATGATGGAACAATAACCGTATTTGCTCATAGCGGAAGTGGAGATTTGGATTACTCTATCAATAATGGAGTTGATTTTTACGCTGATTCATTATTTACTGGATTAGCAGGTGGTGATTATCAAATTGTTGTTGAAAATGCAAATGGTTGTAGCAAACCTCTAGATTCACTTGTAACTATAAATGGACCAATTGTAATTTCTTATGACTCAGTTGTACATAATGTTTGTTATGGTGATACAGGTGGGGTTATTAAATTAGAATTTACTGGAGGTTCAGGAGCACTGCAATATTCACATAATGGAACTGACTGGTACAATAGTGGAGATACAATAAAGAATTTAGGAGCTGCAATATATACAGTTTCGATAATGGATGCTATTGGTTGTACAAAAGATACAATAATTGAAATTACAGAACCCAATCCAATAGATATTTCAACCAGCGTAACTGAGATAACTTGTTATGGTGCAGATGATGGACAAATAGTTATTACAGCTACTGATGGTACTCCTGGATATCAATATTCTGTTGATAGTGCATTTACCTGGAATGCAGGAAATACATTTACTGCGCTAGCGCAAGATACTTTCTACATTGCAGTTCAAGATGCAGCTGGATGTATTCGGTTTGGTGATACAATAGAATTACTTTATCCTGATACAATATCAATAGATTCAATAACAATAATACCTACTACTTGTTTCCCACCAGCTAACGATGGAGGGCTTACAATTTACGCAAGTGGTGGTGTTGGACCGCTCGAATATTCATTAGACAATATTACATATCAATCAAGCAATTTATTTACAGGACTACCTGCAGGAGATACTACAGTTTATGTGCGCGATAATTGTGGATTTAAAATGTTAGATACATTAGTTACTGTTACAGGACCTATTCCAATTACTATTGATGTTGTTACAATTTTTGATGTCAATACTTGTTACAATGAAAATACTGGTCAAATAAGCATTACACCAGGTGGAGGTTCAGGTATTTACGAATACTCAATAAATGGTGGATCTACTTATCAAGTAAGCAATACTTTTACAGGACTTTATGCGGGGCCTTATGTTATTAATGTTATTGATGATGATGGATGTACTAGTCCTGATTCAACGGTAAATGTTGATCAACCTCTTGAGTTATTAATAACCGATTTTACAATTATTAATGCATCAGAATGTAATGCTGACTTAACGGGTTCAATAACTGTAATTGCAGCAGGAGGGACTGGTGCTCTTGACTATAATGTTGATGGAGGAGCCTTCCAGTCAAGCGCAACTTTTGCAGGACTTGATGTTGGAACACATACATTTATTGTACGCGATGTGAATGGATGTACTGCAACAGATGACACATCAATTATTACAATTGATCCTATGGATGCATCTTTTACTGTAACCGATGTTACATGTAATGGACTTTCAAATGGTTCATTAACGGTAGTTCCTACCGACGGATTACCACCATACTTTTATTTATGGGAAACAGGAGCAACTACCGCAACTATTAATACACTTGATGCAGGATTTTATAGTGTTACAATAACCGATTCTAATTTACCAACGAGTTGCGAATTTATTGGTACAGAAGAAGTTCAAGAACCAGAAGTATTGAGTATAAATCCAGAACCTCGAAATAAACGTTGTATTAACATTAACAGTCTATCAAGAAATTTTACAAATTCATTAGGTAGAGTAGTTCTTGATGTTGATGGAGGAACACCAGGATATTTTTATACTTGGACAGGTCCTCCAGGATTTACACCTGTTAATAATGATACTATTATAAACCTTCAACCAGGATTATACAGCGTTACAGTTACTGATAGCAAGGGATGTAATACTACATATAGTACTACCTTAATTGAAGATAATACTTATGATATTCTATCCTATACAGTTGAATTTGAAGATACTTCAGTTTGTTGGAATGATAGTGTAATTTTTGAAAATACATTTACAGGAAATGTTGATACTGTGTTTTTCCAAAAATCAGAATTTAATGGAACAAATTGGGTGGCAACCCAATGGTCGGTTGAAGTTTCGGGAAGTCCAACAACAATTGAACATAGCATTGAAGGTAGGGCTAATTTTGATTATATTAGAGCAACTAATGAATACTGTTACCAGGAAACAACAGACATCCTTGTTGAATACTTCCCGGATTATGAACTTGATATTATTGATGAGTTAGACGGAAATTCAGTAGATGATACTATATATTTGAAAGGAGTGAGATCTGGACAATTAGTTGCTTATGTAACTGATCTAGTTTCAGTAATATCATATGTATGGTCTCCTACAGAAACATTGTCAAATCCAAATGCTCAGTCTACAGCTGTTACTCCTGAAGAATCAGGTTATTATACAGTAATTGCGACTTCAGATGATGAATGTGTTGATACATCAATGGTTTATTTAGAGTTTATTCCTGCAATTACACCAAACGAAGGATTTTCTCCAAACGGTGATGGAATAAATGATTATTGGGTAATTAAATACATTGATAAATTCCAGAACAATCAAGTTATAATATTTAACCGCTGGGGAGCAAAAGTATATGATCAAACCGGATATATAAATAATGATCCAGACAGGTCGTGGAATGGAAAAGCGAAAAATGGGAAAGACCTTCCTAGTGGAACATATTATTACGTAATAATATTAAATGAAGAAAATTTTGATCCAATAAGTGGACCAATAACAATAATTCGATAGTATGAAAAGGTTAAAGATTATAATATTTATTGCTTTGTGTACGGTGTTTATTAAACAAATAAATGCACAGCAAGCACCATACTATACGCAATATATGTTTAACGATTATTTAATTAATCCAGCAGTAGCCGGGACATTTAATTATATTCAAATTCGCGCAAATTCTAGAACTCAATGGATTGGTATGATAGACGCTCCACGAACAATGAGTATTGCCGGATACGGACCTTTTAAAGAAAGGGACATGGGTTATGGTGGTTATATTTATAATGATGTAACAGGACCTGAAAGTAGAATGTCTTTAGGTGGTACTTATGCTTATAATATTTCATTATCAGACGAATGGCGTATTTCTGGAGGATTAAATATTGGAATAATGCAGTACAAGCTGGATTATACGAAAATGGAAATAGACGATGAAATTTATGATCCGGTTATGGCAACTGGCGTAGAATCAAGAGTTATTCCTGATGCCAGTGTTGGATTTTATGCTTGGACATCTTATTATTATGTTGGAATTTCAGCACATCAGTTATTTGGAAATAATTATAGTGTTCATGAAGAAATAGATTCTGCACAAGGATTTAGCAGACTAACACAACACATTTATTTATCAGGGGGAGCTAGCTTTATTTTGAATAAAGATTTTGCAATTACCCCGTCAGCATTAATAAAATATACTAGTTCTAGTCGATTTCAAGCTGAAATAAATGCCAGGGTCACTTATCAGCGAATGGTGTGGGCAGGATTAACCTATAGAACGGGACATGCCATTGCAGTCATGGCTGGTTATAATTACGATAATAAAATTTATATTGGTTTAGCTTATGATTATTCACTTACAGATATAAGTAAATATACTAAACATGGTAGTACAATTGAAGTAATGATAGGATATCGATTTAATAGTATAAAATAATTGAAATATAAAAACCTTATACCGGCAAAATAAAATGCCGGTTTTTTTGTTTAATGCTTTAACTCCGCTGAAAAAAATGAAAGGAACACTTTTTATATTAATAATTGCATTTTTCACCTCTTGTAACACGGGGAATAAAACTCCCGATTACGTTATTCCTCACGATGATATGGTTAAAATCATAATTGATATGCATATTACCGACGGATTATTAACAGTAAGCAATGTGAGAAGAAATTTAGCAAAGGATTCAATAAACTATTACGATGTTATTTTTAAAAATTATGGTTACCATCGTAGCGATTTTGACACCTCCATTTATTTCTATAGTAAGAACATAAACGAATACGACAGAATTTATGCAGATGTTCTAAACAAACTCAATGAAATGGAAACAGAATTAAAAGGGGAAAATTCAGAAGAAACTTCAAAGAAGAAGAATCAGGAATAAAATGCATGAGAAGACTTTCGGCTAACTATATATTTCCTGTAAATACTGCTCCTTTAAAAAATGGAATTGTTGAAATTGATAAAAAAGTTTAAAATAGAATAAGACTTTGATTAATATTAAGCTCCTGCTAAATAATCTGATTTTTTGAAATAAAATATTAAAAAATCAACTTTTTTTGTCCAAAAATAGAATCGCTTTTAATCTATAAGATAAAATACAAAAGCGAAAACCGAAAAGCTTTAATAGAGTAGGTAATGATTAAAATGGACAAAATGAGAAATTTAAAGAAACTCACCTTATTTTTAGTATTAACAACAGTATTTTTTAGTTGTGAAAAAAATGAAGGTGATAATCTAGTTAAAAAGGATCTTAATATAGAAGAGATTCAGGACGTGTATGTTAAAGATGATGTACTTGTATTTAAAGATTGGAACGTAGTGTATGCTACTTTAAAAGAATTAGAAAATAAAGAAGTTGAGTTCTTGGATGAATGGGAAAAAGGTCTTGGATTTACTTCGTTAAGAAGTATATACAACTGTTTTTCGATAGAGGAAGAAGAAATGGTAAAGGAATTAGATGATCTTTATAATGAAAAAAATAGTTTGGTTACAGTAGAGTTAGTTGCAGAAAAATATAGTTATTTACTGGAACCATATAAAAATTCAATAATTCTTATAAAACAAGACGATATTGAATATTATGACATGAATATTTATTATAGCCACTTTGCACCAGTAGTTAATGAAAATGGGATTATTTCAGTTGGTGGAGAAATTTATCGTTATACAAATGAAGATGTAAGAAAAATCAAAGACAACGATTGGTCAAAATTATCAGAATTATTAAATGATAATTCTCCATTTGTTGTATTTACAGAAGTTTTAAATAATAACACTAAGAGAAGAGATGATCCTGCAGATCCTGAAGATCCTTTTGATCCTAATGATCCACCCGAAGATCCTTGTAATCATAGTGTATGCTATATTCCAACAGCAAATCATTGGGAAAGAGCAGAAGAAGGTGTTTGTTGGTCAGGCACAGGACAAAAAATGATTGGATATTTCTCGTTTGTACAACATCAATATTGGTATTATGATGCTAACTGTAATAAAGTACAATGGACTCAAACAACTTATAGTTACAAAATTAGATCATTAAGGCAAGCCGCATGGGCAGGATTTACTTGGCAAAATTATTCGATTTGTATAAGTGTAAAGTATGATTCTGACTTTTATTTGGGAAATTTATATTGTGGCAAGATGGGCTGGGACTGGACTTATTACCCTGTCGCACACACACTTACAAAAACAATATATTCAAGTACAACTACTTCAGATCATCCAAGAGTTAGCAATGCTTATGTACATGCTCATCCTCATATGGACGAATTTTCGTGTGCTAGTGTTTCAGTCTATCAATAAACAATAATTTTAAAAAGAGAATGGGCTATCCGAAAATTTTGGATAGCCTTTTTAATTAGCTGATAATACATTAGCTAATATTAGCACTATTCTATAATTTAACTGTTATTTCAATTTGCAGAAAGACTAAAGCAGGCATGTAAAAAAATCAAAAAGTTTTCTATCTCATTTGCTGAGCCAATCATCTTAATTGCGTGATATACTAATAGCTATAAAAAAGACTTGCGAATTTAGGTAAAAAAGTAAAATATTTTTGCCGGTATTTTTTATCTAAAAACATTAAATTAGCAGAAAATAGATGAGAAGACTTTCGGCCAACTATATATTCCCTGTTAATACAGCTCCTTTAAAAAACGGAATTGTTGAAATTGATGAAAATGGGAAAATACAGAATATTATTGATACCAAAGGAGAACTAAAAGAAACAAGAAATCTTGAATTTTATAATGGAGTAATTATACCCGGATTTATAAATACGCACTGTCATCTTGAGTTATCAGAGTTAAAAAACATATTTAAACAGAAAATCGGACTGGCTGCATTTCTTGAAGAAATTGTTAAATTTAAACGTATAAAAAAAACTGCAAATACGGAAAAGGCAATAGAACTTTATGATGACTTAATGAGAAAAAATGGAATTGTTGCGGTCGGAGATATTGCAAATACCGATAACACAATTTCTACTAAAAAAAGAAGCAGA
>JBHOSR010000085.1:0-9893 GCA_042584405.1 Bacteroidota bacterium | reverse complement strand
ATGTTTGGATTGCCAATTTCCGGAATCATGCACTTACTTGTATATGCAGGTTTTATATTGGTTAACATAGAAATGTTAGAGGTAATGGTTGATGGTGTTGCAGGAACTCATAGGGCATTATCAGAGATTTTCGGATTTTTATATCCATTTGCTATTAGTGCATTTGAATTTTTTGCATTATTCGTAATAATTGGTTGTGTTATATTTTTAATTCGAAGAAATATTCTAAGAGTAAACCGTTTTTGGAAACCTGAAATGAAATGGTGGCCAAGATTAGATGCAAATCTTATACTAATAACTGAAGTTGTGTTGATGACTTCAATCTTCATTATGAATGCATCTGACTATATATTGCAAACCAGAGAAGTTGAACATTATAAAGAAGTTGGTTCGTTCTTTTTAAGTTCGTTTTTTGTTCCAATGCTAAAAAATCTTCCTTCAGAAACTTTACTTATTATTGAAAGAACATGCTGGTGGTTACACATTGTTGGAATCATGGTGTTCTTAAACTATATTCCTTATTCGAAACACTTCCATGTATTCTTGTCATTTGTTAATGTATTCTATTCGAAGCTAGATCCTGCTGGGAAATTAGCGAACATGCCATCAATTACAAAAGAAGTAAAAAGTATGCTCTCTGGTGAAGAACCACCAATGGAAGAGGAAGGTGAAGAAGCGGCTTTTGGAGCTCAGGATGTAAAGCAACTAACATGGAAACATTTAATGGATTCTTATACTTGTACTGAGTGTGGGCGTTGCACTAGAGTTTGTCCAGCAAATATTACTGGAAAAAAATTATCTCCTCGAAAGTTAATCATGGATGTAAGAGATCGATTAGAACTTGCTGGAAAAAATATTGACAAAAACGGAATTGATTATACAGATGATAAGTCATTATTTGATTATATATCTGCAGAGGAATTGTGGGCATGTACTACTTGTAATGCTTGCACGAATGCTTGTCCTGTTAATATAGATCACGTTTCGTTAATTCTTGAATTAAGGAGATTTATTGTAATGGAGCAAGCAGCTTCGCCTGGTGAATTAAATGCTATTTTCAATAATATTGAAAACAATGGAGCACCATGGCAGTTTTCTCAAGATGATAGAATGCTCTGGGCTGATGAACTTTATATTAACGAAAAGGCTTAAAATTTAGGAATTATGTCAGAAAATAAACGTAAAATAGAAGTTCCTGTAATGGCTGATGTTTTCGCAAAAGGCGAAAAACCTGAATATTTACTTTGGGTTGGAAGTGCAGGGGCATTTGATGATAGATATAAAAAAGTTACACGTGCATTTGTTAAGATATTAGCTCACTTAAACATCAATTATGCTGTTTTAGGTATTGAAGAATCTTCAAGTGGTGATATTGCTCGTCGTGCTGGAAATGAAATGTTATTTCAAATGCAGGCATTGACAAATATTGAAATCATGAATGGATATGAAGTGAAAAAAATCATTACTTGCGATCCTCATGCATATAATACTTTCAAGAATGAGTATCCTGATTTAGAAGGAAATTATGAAGTGATTCATCATACTCAATTTTTACAACAATTAATTGCCGAAGGTAAATTGAAAATTGAGGGCAATAAGTTTAAAGATAAAACTTTAACTTATCATGATCCTTGTTATTTAGGACGCGCAAATAATGAATATGATGCTCCAAGAGATATTTTAGATGCTATTCCATCAAAGAAAGTTGAAATGAAACGCAATAAAAGCAACGCGTTGTGCTGTGGTGCTGGTGGTGGACAAATGTTTAAAGAAGCCGAAAAAGGAGATAAGGAAGTATTTATTGAACGTATTGAAGATGCCTTGGCAACTAATGCAAATGTGGTTGTAACTGCTTGTCCGTATTGTATGGTTATGATGACCGACGGATTAAAATACAAAAACAAGGAAGAAGAAATAAAAAATTACGATATTGCAGAACTAATTGAACAAAGCCTAGAATTATAAATTAAATTTAAAATAAAATGGAAAAAGACTTAACCATAAAAGGTGGTGAATTCTTAATTAAGAAAACTGAAGCCAACGAGATTTTTATCCCAGAAGAATTTGATGAAGAACAGCAGATGATTGCACAATCGTGTGATGATTTTTTGGATACTGAAGTATTCCCAAATCTTGAGAGAATCGATGCTCAAGAAGAAGGTTTAATGAGAAGTGTTATTGAAAAAGCGGGCGAACTTGGTTTATTAGGTGTTTCTATTCCTGAAGAATATGAAGGATTCGGACAATCATTTGTAACTTCGATGTTGGCAAGTGAAAGAATGGGCTCTGGTAACTCATTCGCGGTTGCATATTCTGCTCATACAGGTATTGGTTCTTGTCCAATAGCTTATTATGGAGATCATGAGCAAAAGCAAAAATATTTAACAAAACTTGCTACTGGGGAGTGGACAGGTGCATATTGTTTAACTGAGCCAGGAGCTGGTTCTGATGCAAACTCTGGTAAGACAAAAGCTGTTCTTTCTGAAGATGGAAAACATTATATTTTGAATGGACAAAAAATGTGGATCACCAATGGTGGTTTTGCTGATGTTCAAACAGTATTTGCTAAAATTGATAACGATCGTGTTTACAGTGCATTTATAGTTGAAAGTAAATGGGATGGAATTACTTTTAATCCAGAAGAAAAGAAAATGGGTATTAAAGGTTCTTCTACCAGACAAATCTTTTATAATGATGTAAAAGTTCCCGTTGAAAATTTACTTGGTAAGCGTGGTGAAGGATTTAGAATTGCATTGAACATTCTTCATATGGGTCGAATTAAATTAGGTGGGAATGTACTTGGTGCTGCAAAAAGAGCTATTGATCAATCTATTAACTATTCAAATGAGCGTAAGCAATTTGGTCAGTTAATTTCTAATTTCGGATCTATTAAACACAAATTAGCTGAACAAGCTATTAAAACTTTCACTTCTGAGTCAGCAGTTTACAGAGTAAGTAAAGATATTGATGATGCGTATGATTTATATAAACAAGTAGAAGGTTGCGATCAAGGAAGAGCTTTAATGGATGCTTTCGGACAATTTGGTTCTGAAGCTGCAATCATGAAAGTATTCGCATCTGAAGCTTTAGATTATGTTGTTGATGAAGAAGTTCAAATAATGGGAGGTATGGGATTCTCTGCAGAAATGCCTGCTGATAGAAACTATAGAGACTCTCGTATCAATCGTATTTTTGAAGGAACAAACGAAATCAACCGTATCTTGGTTACTGATACTATTATTAAGCGAGGACAAAAGAATCATATTGCATTGTTCGAAAAAGCAAAAGAAGTAGTTGCCGGACTAGATAACCTAACAGATACATTTGAATCTAAAGGATATTTCGAAGACATAGCTTTCGCTGTTGAAAACTTCAAAAATATTGCATTAATGCTTATGGAAACTGCGGTGAATAAATTTGATCGTAAGTTAGTTCACGAGCAGGAAGTTTTAAATAGCATTGCTGATATTCTTATGAATGTTTATGTTGCTGAATCAACTATGTTACGTGTTCAAAAGTTAGAATCAATTGCATCTGAAGACATGCATAAGCTTTACAAAGATATTCTAGACGTTTATATATTCGATGCTGCTTCATTAATTTACAGACATGCTTTAAATGCAATTTATTCAATTGAAGATGAAGCCATGAATGAGAAACTTCTTAAAGCAGTTCAGGTTTATACAAAAGTGCCTGGAGTAAACACAAAAGATGCTCGCAGAAGAATAGCCGATAAATTAATCGAAGAAAATAATTACTGTTTCTAATATCATGTTTTAATGTTAAGCCCCGGTTCAAAAGAACCGGGGTTTTTTGTTGCTTGGTTTGAAAGCTAAATAATTTCGATTAAATTTACTGAACTTTAATATAATTATGATGGAATTCAATATTGAATTCGAAAATGGAATTGTAATTCTTGGAGCAGGGAATGTTGCAACTCATTTATCATTAGCATTAAAGAAAACAGGTTTTTCAATAAATTGTGTTTATAGTAAAACGATTGAAGCTGCTAAAAGACTTGCATTAATAGTTGATTCGCATTATACCAACGAAATAAATCATATTCCTGTTGAAGCTGATCTCTATATTATTGCTGTAAAGGATGAAATAATCAAGGATATAGCTGAAAATTTAACACTGAAGTATGGAATTGTTGTTCATACTGCAGGAAGTATCCCAATGAATATTTTTAAAGATCAATTTGAAAATTATGGGGTGTTTTATCCTTTACAAACCTTTTCAAAATCAAGGGATGTTAAATTTGAGGATATCCCAATTTGTATTGAAGCTAATGATAAGCTTTTAGAAAACAAATTATTTAACTTAGCAAGTAATTTAAGTAAGAGAGTGTATTTAATTGATTCTGATAAAAGAAAAATGTTGCATTTAGCTGCAGTATTTGCATGTAATTTTACAAATCATATGTATTCAATTGCCGACAACATGTTGAGTAAAGCAGGAATATCATTTGATTTATTAAAACCATTAATTACTGAAACAGCAGAAAAAGCAATTGATAATGGACCAATAAAGGCTCAAACTGGACCTGCTGTTAGAAATGATCAGAAAGTAATTCTAGGCCATTTAGAAATACTAAAAGAAAATTCAGAATTTGAGAAAATATATAAACTATTGAGTGAAAGCATATTAAATCTAAATCAATTAAAAGATCAATAATTATTTTATATGGCAAACTTTAAAGAAGATCTTCAAAATATTAAAGCATTTGTTTTCGATGTTGACGGTGTCTTTACCGATGGTCAAATATACCTTGATCCAAGCGGTGAATTTGTGCGTTCTGTAAATATGAAAGATGGATATGCTGTTGCTTATGCATTAAAACAAGGATATATAATTGGTGTAATTTCAGGAGGAAGTTCTGAAGCCACAAAAAAGCGATTTCAGTATTTAGGAATCACAGATATTTATATGAATTCAAGAGATAAGGTTAGTGATTTCGAAGACTTTTATTTTAAATATGGATTAAAGCCTCATGAAATATTATATATGGGAGATGATTTACCTGATTTTGAAGTTATGCAAGTTGCAGGATTGTCTACATGTCCTTCTGATGCAGCGGAAGAGATAAAAGCAATTTCGAAATATATTTCTACATTCCCTGGAGGTAGAGGTTGTGTTCGTGACGTAATTGAACAGGTTTTGCGTTTACAAGGAAAGTGGAAACAGTTCCTTAATCTGAAACAATAAGCAGGCAATGATAAATTTTTTACGACTTATTCGTTTTAAAAATTTGCTAATTATTATTCTTACGCAATATTTAATGCGTTGGAGTATTATTAAACCAATTCTCGAAATTTATGAATTTAAATTACAATTTTCAGAATTGAATTTCTTTTATCTAGTAATGGCAACGGTTTTTATTACTGCCGCTGGATACGTCATAAATGATTATTTTGATACAAAAACAGATTTAGTAAATCGACCAGAGACGGTAATCTTAGGGAGATTATTAAATAGACGTTGGGCAATTATTTTGCATGTAGTTTTTAATACAATTGGTATTGGATTAGGTGCTTATATTTCATTTTATATAGGGTTGCCATTTTTAACCATAGTTTTTATTTTAGTTACCGGAATACTTTGGTTTTATTCAACTACTTATAAACGCCAGTTTTTAGTTGGAAATATAATAGTTTCTTTCCTGACAGCTCTTGTACCTTTAATGGTAATTCTCTTTGAAATACCTCTGCTAAATAAAGAATATGGTTTATTAATGAGAGAATTACGGGCAGATTTTACACATATTATTATGTGGGTAAGTGCATTTGCACTCTTTGCGTTTCTTTTAACCATGATACGCGAAATAATAAAGGATGTTGAGGATTTTGAAGGGGATAGGGCTTATGGGAGAAAAACAATGCCCATTGTCTTGGGTGTTATAAATTCAAAAATCATAATTGTAACATTTATACTTACAACCCTATTTTCATTATTATATCTCTATTTTAGGTTTCTTAAAGATAGCATTACTCTTATTTATTTTATTGTTTTTTTAATTATACCATTATTAATTCTCGTTTATAAAATTATAATTGCTGAAAATAAAAAAGACTATCATAGAGCCAGTAATTTATCCAAGTTAATTATGTTAGCTGGAATACTTTACGCCATAGTTGCTAATTATATAATAGTAAATCTTTAAAATAGGTATTATGTTTATTCCTAATATCGATGATTATAAAATAATTTTAGCGTCTCAATCACCTCGTCGCCATTACTTACTCAAAGAAATCGGAATTGAATTTGAGATTAAATTGAAAGAATTTGTTGATGAAAGTTATCCAGAGCACCTAGAAAAAGAACAAATACCACTTTATATTGCTCAAAAGAAAGCTTCAGTTTTTGATGACGAGTTACATGAAAATGAGATATTAATTACAGCTGATACAATTGTTTGGCTTAATGATAAAGTTGTGCAAAAGCCTAAAGATCAGGAAGACGCTATAAAAATTCTAAAAGAATTATCTGGGAAGTGTCATCAGGTTTATACTGGTGTTTGCATAAAATCAAGTTTAAAAGAATTTGCATTTACAGCTTGCACTGACGTTTATTTTAAAAAACTTACTTACGCCGAAATAGATTATTATATACAACATTATCAACCTATGGATAAAGCAGGTGCGTATGGTATACAAGAGTGGATTGGTTATATTGGAGTTGAGAAGATAAACGGATCTTTTTTTAATGTAATGGGTTTACCAATACAAAAGTTATATACAGAAATTGACGATTTTATTAATAATTAAAAAGTAGTAAATAATGAAGAAAGTTTTACAAGGTTTTTTAGTGTTAATGATTATAATCATTAGTAATGTTAAAGCAGATGAGGGAATGTGGATTCCTTTATTGATTGAGAAATTTAATATTGAAGACATGCAGGCAAAAGGATTTAAACTTACTGCTGAGGATATTTATAGTATTAACCAAGCTTGTATAAAAGATGCAATTGTTATTTTTGGCCGGGGATGCACAGGAGAACTTGTTTCTAATCAAGGGTTATTATTAACAAATCATCATTGTGGATATGGAGCAATTCAAAGGCATAGTTCAGTTGAAAATGACTATTTAACTGATGGTTTTTGGGCAATGAACCAAGAAGAAGAATTACCAAATCCAGGTTTGTCTGTTACATTTCTGGAGCGTATTGAAGACGTTACCGATAAAGTATTAGATGGAGTCAAAGAAAAGTTTACAGAAAATGAAAGAAATGAAATAATTAGTACAAATATTGAAAGGATCAAAACAGAAGCAATTGGTGAAACAAAACTATTTGCTAGTGTAAGACCTTTTTATTATGGGAATCAGTATTTTCTATTTATTTACAAGGAATATAATGACGTTCGTTTAGTTGGTGCTCCTCCTTCAGCAATAGGTAAATTTGGAGGGGATACAGATAACTGGGTTTGGCCAAGGCATACAGGCGACTTTTCAATTTTTAGAATATACGCTGATAAAGACAATAATCCAGCAGAATATTCACCTGAAAATGTGCCATATATACCTAAGAAATATTTACCTATTTCAATTAAAGGAATTGATGAGGGAGACTTTACATGGGTATTGGGTTATCCTGGAGGAACAGCTCGATATATTACATCGGATGCCATTAAACTTATTAAGGATGTTAGAAATCCACAACGTGTGGTAATAAGAGATAAGCGACTTGAGATTATGAATGCATATATGGAAAAAAATGATACCATCAGAATAAAATATGCAAGTAAAAATGCAGGAGTAAGTAACTCATGGAAAAGATGGAAGGGTGAGATTATAGGACTTGAAAGATTAGACGCAATTGATAAAAAAATTGAATTGGAAAAAACATTTAATGAGTGGGCTGAAAAAAAGAAAAAATACAAAGATGTATTACCAGAGCTTGAAAATATATATTATAACATAGAAGAATTTGTAATAGCATACGATAATTACAGAGAAGCAATTAGGGCGATTGAAATTGTTGGTTTTGCTTCAAGATTCGATCGTTTAATAAAAATGTCTGAGGAAGAAAATAACGATGAATCATGGAATTATGAAATTGATAAACTTGAAAAGGAGACAGAACGTTTCTTTAAAGATTATTCAGTAGCTATAGATAAAGAAATTTTTACTGAATTACTTCCTTTATATTTTTCGAATGTAGATATTAAATATCATCCAGAAATAAAAGAGGAGATTAAGGATTATAATACTTATATTGAATCACTTTATAACTCTACCGTTTTTGTGAGTAAAGATAAAATACTTGAAATAATGCAAGGTAAATCTAAAGCTGAAGTTGCAAATTTAGTAAACGACCCGGTCTATAAATTCTATACTTCTTTTAATCAGCTATATCGCGAAAAAATTTATCCTGTATATGATTCATTAAATCAAAGAACTTCAGAATTATACAGAATTTACATGAAAGGTTTAATGGAAATGCAAAAAGAAAAGGTGTTTTTTCCTGATGCTAATTTTACAATGCGTATTTCTTATGGTGAGGTTAAGGGGTCATATCCACGCGATGGGGTTAAATATAAATATTATACTACCCTTGATGGCGTTATAGAAAAAGACAATCCAAATATTTACGACTATGATGTTCCAGAAAAACTAAAGGAATTATATCAATCAAAGGATTTTGGAGATTATAATGTTAATGGAACAGTTCCTGTTTGTTTTATAGCAACGAATCATACAACTGGAGGGAATTCGGGAAGCCCTGTGTTAGATGCAGAAGGAAATTTAATAGGATTAAATTTCGATCGAATGTGGGAAGGCATTATGAGTGATATGATTTTTGATCCTAATCACAGTAGAAACATTTCGTTAGATATTCGTTATGTGTTATTTATTGTAGAAAAATTTGCTGGAGCAGAACACCTAATTGACGAAATGACTATAATAAAGTAATAAAAATAGCACACCTGCGCTATTTTATTAAACTTAAAAATGAGTCAAATAAAAGTTCGAATCAACGGAAGAGGAAATGCTTGGCCAATCATTTTAGGTCAAGATCATCCATTCTATGACCGTTCAAAATATGAAGACCTTGCAAATGCATCGTGCTCAATCATTAAATCATCAATAAATGACCCAAAGGAAAAAGACATTATTTGGGATTTAATGATTGACGCTGGACATGGTGCTGTACAATATTTAATTCAAAAATGTAACAGGATCCCGGAAGCCTTATTTTTAACTCACCCACATATTGATCATACCTTAGGTTTAGACTGGATTATTCAGAGTTATTACAAAATTTATAAAAAAGCATATCCTGTTTATGCAACAATTTTATGTTGGGAAAAGGTAAAAATGACCTTCCCTCAGTTAAGCGAAATGGTTAATTTTAAAGAATTAATTCCATATCAAAAGAAGATAATTGAAGAGGTTGAAGATGTTCAGGTTACTGCTTATCCGGTGTACCACGGTAAAAGTGCGAGTGGCGCTGCTATGTTTTTATTTAACGTAACTGAAAATCAAATTCAAAGAAGAATATTATTTACTGGCGATATTTTATGTCCATTATTGAGAGATGAAGATTATTCGTCGTTAATGAATGTTGATTTACTTGTAACTGATGCTAACAATCGATTTCCTTATCCTGGAAGCAATCATTGGAGTATTTTAAATAGTAAGAATAATGAAATTACAAAATTTTTAGATGATTTTATTGCTGAAAGTACCATAGCTTTATTCTTGTTTCCTCATTTTAATCATCAGGTAACCGATAATTATGGTCGTTGTTTCGATTATTTCTTAAATAGGGAGGTGGATATAAAAAAATTCCCTTTTTCTTTGAAATCTTTTATGGAGTCAGTAGAACCAAAACAAATAGCATTAATTCATTATAGCGGAGGCGAAGATGAGAGATATTATGACGATAAAAT
>JBHOSR010000084.1:0-10055 GCA_042584405.1 Bacteroidota bacterium | reverse complement strand
TCTCTTTCTGTTCGAAGGCTGAAATGTTCTTTTCATCTCAAAATATTTTTACAATTTAAAATTTATATGTTTTGATACAAGAAATAATCTCATCCAATTTAATCACTGATTTACAAAAAGAAATTACTAAAAAGATAGTTCAAGAAGAAAGATTATCAATTAAGGAGGGAATAGAACTGTTTAAACTTGATCTTGGAATTCTTGGAATTTTAGCTTCACACGTAAATAAAAAGAAAAATCAAGATAAAGTTTTTTTTAATAAAAACTTCCATATCGAACCAACCAATATTTGTATATACGATTGTAAGTTTTGTTCTTATCATCGTAAAATAAATCAAGAGGGAAGTTGGGAGTATTCAATGGATGAAATACTTAAAAAAGTTGAATCATACAGAAACACAGATACAACCGAAGTTCACATTGTAGGTGGAGTTCATCCAAATCGTGATTTACACTATTATGGTGAGATGATTCAAAAAATAAAAGAAATCATCCCTAACATTCATGTAAAAGCTTTCACTGCTGTTGAACTGGATTTTATGATAAAAAAGGCTCACATGAATCTTGAAGTAGGTCTTTTGAAACTTAAGGAATATGGATTAGATAGCATACCTGGAGGAGGAGCGGAAATTTTCGAACCAGAAATCAGGAAAAAGGTTTGTCACGAAAAATCAACAGCAGAACAATGGCTCACAATACACGAAACAGCTCACAAAGTCGGTTTACCTTCAAATGCAACCATGTTATATGGTCATCTGGAAAATGAAAAACATAGAATTGAACATCTCGATAAACTGAGAGCATTACAGGACAAAACAAAGGGTTTTAACACATTTATACCTTTGAAATTTAAAAAAGCAAATAATCCATTATCATACATTGGTGAAGTTAATACTCTAGAAGATTTAAAGATATTTGCTGTTTCAAGAATATATCTCGATAATTTTGATCATATTAAAGCATACTGGCCTATGCTTGGAAAAGATGTTTCACAAATTACTCTTTCGTTTGGTGTAGACGATATTGATGGAACAATAGATGATTCTACAAAAATATATTCTATGGCTGGGGCAAAAGACCAGAAACCAACAATGACAACAAGCGATTTAATAAAATTAATAAAAGAATCAGGGAAAAAGCCAGTTGAGCGAGATACTATTTATAAAGTTGTTAAAGAATATTAAAGAATCATTTTGCTAGTAATTAATTTTAGTTTGTTATTACATAATTTTATATTTGTCTCACCGTTAACAATATTATGATTATTAGCATAAACTGTAATGACTTTATTTAAATTTCTAGCAAGTAAAACATTTTTCAAACATCTTTTATACGCATTTGGAATTATTACGGCCTTATTAATTCTTACATTTTTAATTTTAAAAGTATATACACATCATGGACAAGCACTGTCTGTTCCTGATTTTACGGGTATGACAATAGAAGAAGCTCATAAAAATGCAAGAAAACATAAAATGCGTATCGAAATTTCCGATTCTGTATTTAATAATAATCTACCGAAAGGAACCGTAATTGAACAAAATCCCTTAGTTGGATTTAAGGTTAAAAAAAATCGAAGGATTTTCTTAACCATGAATGCTTCTAATCCCGAAAAAGTAAAAATGCCAAATATTGTGGGTGTTTCTCATCGTCAGGCTGAAGCCGTTTTAAAAAATGCAGGTTTAGAAATTGGACGATTAATACATGTACCAGATATTGCTGTTAACAATGTTTTAAAGCAAAAATATAATGGTGTAGAGATTGATGAAGGAACGTTAGTCCCAAAAGGTTCGAAAATTGATTTAGTGTTAGGAATGGGTTTAAGCAACCAAACAACACGGGTTCCTGATCTTGATCACTATAATTTGGAAAGAGCAAAGAATAGAATTTTACGTTCGGCTTTAAATATTGGAGCAATTATTTATGATGAATCAATTATAGACGGAACAGATACAATCGAAGCGAAAGTATGGAGGCAATATCCATCATACAAAGAAAATAAATTAATTAGGTTAGGTTCTACTATAGATTTATGGTTTACTGTAGACTCAGCAATTCTTTATCCTGAAACAATAATTGAGATAACTGACACCGCAAGTATTAATGATTAAAAAAGGATTCTTGAAAAATAAAATCTATTATATTATAACATTAGTTCTACTTTCAGGATCTATTTCTTTAAGTGCTCAAGAAGCCTTAACTGGATTACAAACTAATCCAAAAATAAAGCAATTACATTTAACCAAATCAAAAGAAAAAACCACTCAGGATAAAGCACCTATTGAATTACCTTTTATTGATGATTTTGCAAAATCAATAGGATTTGCAGATAGTTCCTTGTGGCAAGATGATTATGTTTTTGTTAATCAAACCTATGCATACGACCAAATAAGTATTGGAGTAGCCACATTTGATGCAATTGACGGAACAGGTACAATTCATTCAAATGCTAGCAATTATGCTTTTGGTGCTGATACACTTACATCGAAATCTATAAATCTTGATTATCCAGGAGATAATACTATTTTCCTAAGTTTTTATTACCAACCAGGAGGTTTAGGTGACACACCGGAAATTAAAGATTCCTTATTACTTGAATTTTGTCACAACGACACTGTCTGGACTAAAAAGTGGAGTGTAGTATTTATTGAAACTGATTCAATTTTAACCGAAAAACATTGGTATGGCGATACTACAATAAATATTATTGAAGGCGATACTTTAACCGATTTAAAACTTGCTTTTCAGCAAGTATTAATTCCTGTAAACGAAGATCAATATCTTAAAAACAATTTCCAATTTAGGTTTAGAAATTATGCAAGTTTATCATCAAGCACCTCAAATGAAAGCACCGCAAGTAATTCCGACCATTGGCATATTGATTATATTATTTTGAAAAGAGAGACAGGTGTAGAGGATACAACTGATGTTGCATTTTGTGTGCCAATTGGCAGTCTTCTAAAAAACTATGAATCCATTCCTTGGAATCATTTTGACAGAGCAAGTGCATATGAAATGGAAGATAGTATTCAGATAACCTTAAGAAATCTTACTGATATTATACAAGATCCATGGAAAGAATTTGAAATTGAAGATATTCTTGGTGCAACAGGCACATTTGAGTTTACTGGAGGTACCGGATTTGATATTTTTCCTCAAACTAAATATACTTATAAACGACCAATAGATTATATTTTCCCTATCAATCCTACACAAGATTCTGCTTTATTTGAGATTAGAAGTTATTTTGTAACAGATACATTGTCTATGAATATTCCTCTTAGATGGAACGACACAACTCGTTTTCTGCAAAAATTCTATAATTACTACGCATACGATGATGGAACTGCAGAAAATGGATATGGGGTTATTGGCGAAGGAACTGAAAATGCGATGGTTGCTATGCGTTTCAAATCATACAAAGAAGACACTTTAAGGGGTATTCAGATTTATTTTAACCAGGTTTTAAAAGATGTAACTCAGCATTTGGAATTTAAGTTGCATATATGGAAAGAGTCTGATGGGAAACCGGGTAATATTATTTATACTTCAGAAAAAATAAAACCTCAAAATGAAGATGAATTAAATAAATTTACTACTTATAAATTAGATACTGCTATTGTACTTAACGGTAATTTCTATATTGGATGGCAAAAAGTGTTCACATCGGAAATGCTTAATGTGGGTTTTGATGTTAACCGAATAAATAACGACAAACTTTATTATAATTTCTCTGGTAACTGGGTACAATCACAATTTGAGGGAACAATAATGATTCGACCAATGTTTGGCAAAGAGTTAAATCTTCCTACAGGAACAACAGAATCTCCTATAAATCAACCATTAGAATTTTCAATTTATCCAAATCCAGCAAGGGACATACTTAATATAAATATAGATAAGCAAATTACCGAGGATTACAATTATACCATTTTCGATATTTATGGAAGAGTATTTATAAATAAAAGGAGCCAGGAATCTAGTATTGATATTTCTAATTTAAATTCTGGAATTTATTTTATTCGTATATCAAACTCAAAAGGAATAAATACTACCAAAAAGTTTATTGTAGTTCATTAATTTTATCATAATGAAAGAAGAAGAATTTATCGAAAACGAAGATCAGGAGTTGTTCGAACATTATCGTATTGAAGTCGATCCGGGACAAAAACCTTTACGTATAGATAAATTTCTTGTAAACAGAATTGAAAATGCATCACGCAGTAAAATTCAAAGTGCTGCTGATGCCGATAATATTTTAGTTAATCAGAAACCTGTAAAATCAAATTATAAAGTAAAGCCAGGCGACATCATTTCAATTGTAATGGCTTATCCACCGCGTGAAATTGAATTAATTCCTGAAAATATACCGCTTAATATTGTTTATGAAGACGATCATTTAGTAATTGTGAATAAAGAACCAGGCATGGTTGTGCACCCATCGTATGGACATTATAATGGCACCTTAGTTAATGCTATGATGTATCATCTTAAAGATCTTCCTTTATTTAATACTGGTGATATGCGACCTGGGCTTGTGCATAGAATTGATAAAAATACATCAGGTCTTTTAGTACTAGCTAAAACAGAACAAGCTTTAAATAAATTAGCTAAACAATTTTTCGACAAAACAACAGAACGAAGATATTATGCGCTAGTGTGGGGAACTTTCGAAGAAAAAGAGGGAACAATTACTGGACATATCGGAAGAAATATAAAGAATAGAAAAGTTATGCATGTTTTTGCTGACGGTTCGCAAGGGAAACATGCAGTTACACATTATAAAGTCTTAGAAGAATTAGGATATATTACCTTAGTTGAATGCCGTTTAGAAACTGGACGTACACATCAGATTAGGGTACACTTTAAATATATCGGTCATCCTTTATTTAATGATTTCGAATATGGAGGAGACCAAATTTTAAAAGGAACAACTTTTACTAAATACAAACAGTTTGTTCAGAACTGTTTTACTATACTCCCTCGACAGGCTCTTCATGCTAAAACCCTTGGATTTAATCATCCCGCGACAGGAGAGTATATGCGTTTTGATTCAGAACTACCAGAAGATATGATCCAGGTTATTGATAAATGGAATAGGTACTTATCTGGTAGAGAATTGAATGAATAATTTCTTAACTTTATACATTCTACGTCTTAAAAGCTGTAATTTAAACTAACGATATGAAAAAATATGTTACAATCATTCTTTCATTACTTTCTTTTTTGATTTCTAATAGTTTAAGTACTTATTCACAAACTACAGGCCCAGAATCAGGAAATTTATTAATTATTGGTGGAAATGCTGATGATAGTTTATTTATTCCTATGTTTAAAGAATTAGCTGGTGGCGATCAGGCTGAAATTGTAATAATTCCTACAGGAATCATTACTACATCCAATTTCCCAATTTTATTAATTTGGTCTTCTGTTAATAATATTCCAATATCTCCAAAATGTGCTATTCGAATATCATCAAATTCGAGAATAAATATAGCATTATCGCCATGATGACCTTTATCATGGAATGATTTAATATTATAAATTCTAACATCAATTATGGTAGTATCAATAAATTGAAATTTATTATTTCTTGCGGAACATCCTCTTAAAATTTCAGGTTTACCATTTAATTTATCAATCTTATTATGGTCAATATGATTATGAGATATTGTTACAATGTTGGGAGATAAATTATGTGGTAGATGGTAACCCTTAAAATCAGCAGGATCAATAAGTATCAATGTATTTTTGGATGTTGTTAATTGAAAACAGGCGTGTCCAAGCCATTTTATTTTCACATACTTTTCTTGTGAAAAGACACTGTTAAGAATTATTAAAAATATAATTGTGAAAGATATTCTTTTAATCATGAGTTACTCGATAATTTTTCAACACAACAAGCAGTTAATTTAAATGCTGCAATTTTAGAAAATGGATCTAAATCGCTTCTTGTTAGTCTGTTTACAGGTGACTCAGAATAATGCCACGGCATAAACAATTCACCTTCTGCAACCTGATCACTTGCTTGTAATGTAGTCTCTAATTCTCCTTGTTTTGATGTCACCTTTACTCTTTCTCCATCAGTAAATCCAAATTTTAATACATCCCCAGGATTCATTAAAACATATGATTCATTTGCAAAGTCGGTTAATGACTTATTTTTTCGTGACATTGTGGAAGTATGGTAATGATATAAAATACGTCCACTATTCAAAATAAATGGAAATTCTTTGGAAACTTTTTCCTTTTGCGGTACATGTTCAACCGGGAATAATATTCCTTTTCCGTTTGGAGTATTAAATTTGTCTAAAAATAATGTACTTGTTCCAGGATGATCTTTAGTTGGGCAAGGCCACTGAATTCCTTGATGCTCAATTCTATCATATGTTATTCCTGCCATTATTGGTGCAGCTTGCGCAATTTCATCAAATATTTGCGAGGCTGAATTGTACTTCCCAATATTAAATCCCATTTTTTCAGCAATATTCACAATTATCTTCCAGTCTTCTCGAGCTTCACCCGGCGATTCAACAGCTTTTCGAACACGTAAAACCCGACGATCACTATTTACAAATGTTCCATCTTTCTCTGCAAACGAAGCAGCAGGAAGTATTACATCAGCATACGGTGTAGTTTCTGTATTAAAAATATCCTGGACTACAACAAAGTCCATTTTCTTTAGTGCTTTTTCTGTATGATTTAAGTCAGGATCTGTAACCATAGGATTTTCTCCCATGATATATAATCCTTTTATCTTTTCATCATAAGCTGCATGCATAATTTCTACTGTTGTTAATCCAGGCTTGCCAGATAAACTTTCATAATCTACATTCCATAATTTTGCAATACGTTTTCTGTTTTCTTCGTTTGTAACTGGAACATAACCAGGATACACTATTGGCGAACAACCAACATCTGTTGCTCCTTGTACATTATTCTGACCACGTGGAGGATCAATTCCTGCTCTCTCCTTTCCTATTTGCCCAGTAATTAGCATCATGTTAATTAACGAGAATACATTGTTTGTGCCAGTTACCTGCTGGCTCATTCCCATTCCTGTTGCAATCATTGCAGTTTTAGCTGTGGCATACATTCTTGCCGCTGCAATAATCTTTTCTTTTGGAACTGAAGTTATTTCATCAGTTTTTTCTGGTGTGTATTTTTCAACTACCTGTTTTAACTCTTCGAAAGCTTCTAATCCTCGATCAACTCTGGATTCAATAAACTTGAAATCAACTAAGTTTTCATTAATAATTACCCGTATTATTCCATTTAGAAGAGCAACATCACTTCCTAAGCGTGGTTGCAACCATATATCAGCATATTTAACTAATGGAGTCCATTTTGGATCACAGACAATTATTTTATTACCATTTTCTTTTCCTTGTTTTACATAGGTTGCTGTAACCGGATGTGTTTCAATAATATTATTTCCTGTAACAAACAAACAATTAGTAGTTGCAAATTCTTCAATGGAATTACTGCCTGCACCATCGCCAATAGATTTAAGCATGGCAGTTACGGTTGATGCATGGCATAATCGGGTACAATAATCGATATTGTTAGTTCCAAAAACTACTCGTATAAATTTCTGGAACAAATAATTATCCTCGTTAGTACATTTTGCTGAAGCATAACCGGCTAAAGCATCATTTCCATATTTTTCTTTTATTTCACCAAATTTCTGAGCAATCAGATCAAGCGCCTCGTCCCAACTGGCTACAACAAACTTTCCATCTTTTTTAATTAGGGGTGTTGTTAATCTTTCTTTACTTTGCACATAATCTAAACCAAAGCGACCTTTAACACATAATCTGCCATCATTTGGTAAAATTCCCTCAACCCCATTTGATCTGACAATTTTTCCATTTTGAATTAATAATTCCAGTTGGCAACCCACACCACAATATGGACAAGTGGTAACTACTTTCTTTTCAACTTGATCTATCTTAATATCCTCACGATGCGGTTTTTCAACTAAAGCACCTTTTGGACATAGTTGAACACATTCTCCACATCCATCGCATTCAGACTCGTTCCATTTATCAAAACCTGCAATAATGTATGATGTTATTCCCCGCTCAGAAAAGGACAAAACGTTTTTCCCTTGGACCTCATCGCATCCTTTTATACATCGGAAGCATTTGATACATTTCGATGCATCGTAAATTAAAACTGGTGAACTATCATCCTTTTTATATCCTAATTCTTTACTAATGTTCGGATATCTTCTATTTTCGGGTTTATCCAATCCGTAATGAATTACCCAATCGCGAAATTCATCAATATAAGTACCATCATAATGATCATTGTGCTCAGCCAATAAATAATCGAGAGTATGTTTACGAGTTTCTTCAAGCTCCTGATCAAATGCAATTATGTTCATCCCCTCTCTCACTGAAACGGTGCAGGACATAACTAAACCCTTTGATCCTTCTATTTTTGTAACACACAATCGACATGCCCCTGTTGGTGACACCTTTTTATGGTAACACAAACTTGGGATTTGTATCCCATTATCATGTGCCACTTGCAAAAGATTTACTCCTGCTTGCGCTTGAATTTTTTTTCCGTCGATTGTAATATTAACCAGCTGAGCCATTTCAGATAATTATATTGTTAAAATTGACTTTTAAAATAACGAACCAAACTTCGAATAGGAAGAATTGGAGATTGTCCCAAAGGACATAACGACGTTTTTGCTATATATTCAGCTTCAGATAACATCTCTTCAAGAATAGCTTTCTTTTCATGAGGATTTTCCTTTGCTTTTTTCATCAGATTTACAAGATGTGCTGTTCCAACCCGGCAAGGGACACATTTCCCACATGATTCATGTTTAAAAAATTCCATTATCGAAGTAGTAACATCAAAAATAGATTTGTCTTCGCCCAGAACCATTACAGCACCTGATCCTAAAGTTGCTCCTTTTTCCTTTAAGGAATCAAATCCTGTGGGTGTATCCAAAACAGACTCATCAACAAAAGTCCCAGCAGCTCCTCCTAGTAGAACTGCCTTTATTTTTTTCCCATTTTTCATTCCACCTGCTAAACCATAAATAAGATCTCTTAAAGTTACTCCCATCTCAACTTCAAAGAATCCAGGATTTGCTACATCACCACTTATAGTAAATATTTTTGTGCCTGGTGATTCTTCTGTTCCTAATTTACAGTACCACTCCGCACCCATTCCCACAATTGTAGGCACGGTAGCAAGTGTCTCAACATTATTCACTAAGGTAGGATATTCAAACAATCCTTTTTCAGCAGGGAATGGTGGTTTAATTCTTGGATATCCGCGTTTACCTTCTAAAGATTCCAACAAGGTAAGCTCTTCGCCACATAGATAAGATCCCGCTCCAAGCCTTATTTCAACATCAACTGAAAAAAAAGATCCAAAAATATTTTGGCCAATAAATCCCTTTTGTTTTGCATCACGAATTGCTTTTTCTAACAACTCAATTGATCGATAATATTCTCCCCGTATGTATATAAATGCCTTGTTAGCTCCAATTGCATATGCGGCTATTAAAATCCCTTCCAGTAAAAGATGTGGATCATTTTCCATAATAATCCTATCCTTAAACGTTCCTGGTTCTCCTTCATCAGCATTGCAAATCAAATACTTCTGCTCACATCTAAGACAAGATTCACTGGTAAACTTTTCTTTTAATCCTGCAGAAAAACCGGCACCACCGCGTCCTCGCAGACTTGAATTTAACATTTCATCGATAATCTCAATATGATTACGGTTAACTGTGTTCTCTAAGGCCTTATATCCGCCCACATTAATATAATCATCAATACTTTCAGGATTTATTTTTCCCAGGTTTTTTAGTGTTATTCTTTTTTCCGATATCACCGTGGTGTTTATTTATATTTTTCAAAAATTGATTTAAGATTTACTAAATTCAGATTCCCAATAACATCCTCATTGATCATCATACCAGGTGTTGCATCGCTCACTTTTCATTTTCACGAAACAAGAACTAACGAACTAACAAATTGTGCTATTGATCCGGTTGCGAAAATTCCTGAAACAAAGGTATGTGC
>JBHOSR010000083.1:0-10497 GCA_042584405.1 Bacteroidota bacterium | reverse complement strand
ATTTTGAAAACCTATTATTTAAAAATGATTTTTTGTTTATTCTACCAACATTATCTGTTAGAATATACTCTTCATTTTCAATTCGCGACATCATTAGTAATGTGCGAACTAAATTTGTTAATCGACGAAGGGTTTTTTTTGATTCAAAAATTTTGATCATATCCTTTTCAGGAAGTTCACTTTCATGTAAAATATTATCAAGTTTGCTTTGAATAATACTAACCGGTGTAAGTAACTCATGCGATACATTACTGATATATTCTCTTTCGTCATTGAAAGCGGCTTCAATTTTTCGCATTAGCGAATGTATTGTTTGATCTAGGTAAATAAAATCTGAGGTATTTGTTTTTACCGGTGTATAGTTAAACGACGTTGGATGATTTGTAGATTTTAATTTCCTAACAATTTTTTCAAAGGGCAGTAGTAAGTATTGAATAAAAGACAGATCGAACAGAAAAGTAAGGGAGATTATAATAATTAGAAAGATAAAGGCAAATCGTTTTAGATTCTCCTCAAAATGATAGATGGTTGAAATGCTTTTTCCAATTTCAATTAAATAGTTATTGTCATTTTCTTGAATAGAATAGCTCAATACCCGGTAATCGACCAGTTCATCTTCTATAATACGTTGCGAATATTGAATAATATTTATTACAGTATCATTTTTTATAGGTTCTATAGATATATATTCTTCTTTTAAAATATTATAACTACCAAACGCTTGAAACTCTGCATCCATATCAATGTATGCTTCCATACCTAAACTGTCAACAAGTTCAATTACTTGATCAAGTTTTTGAACAAGCACATCGTCTGTATCGCTAATAGAAATTCTGCTTACTAACCAGGGTATTATAAAAACAAGAAGTGTAATTATTAATGCCTTCGAGAAAGCATTAAATAATGCTAATTGACTTTTTAATTTTAAGTTTGGTTTTTTCATTATATCTCAAATTTATAACCAATTCCACGAACAGTTTTAATCCAATTTGTATCATCAAACTCTGCCAATTTCTTTCGAATATTTTTGATATGAACATCAATGTAGTTTGAGTCATAATCGTCTTCATAAAATTCGCCCCAAATATGTTCAGTTAACTGCAGCCGATCTAAAACTCGGTTTTTATTTAATACCAAATAGCTGAGTAATTTATATTCCTTTTTAGTAAGGTCGATTCCTTTATTTTTAAACTGCAAATGCTTTTTTGAGGTATCTATAGAAAAATCACCAAACTCAATTATCGACATTTGATGGCCAAATTTTCTACGTGTAATAGCCTGAATTCGTGATAAAAGTTCCAACAGTGAAAAGGGCTTAGGCAAGTAATCGTCAGCACCTAAATCAAATCCTTTTATTTTGTCTTCTAATTCGCCACGTGCAGTTATAACAATAAAATATGCTTCAGAATTATATTCTTTGGCTTCTTTTATCAAATCTAATCCATTATAATCGGGTAAACCTATATCAAGTAAGATAAAATCGTACGGATTAACAGCAATTAGCTCTGATGCTTCATTTCCTGTATAAGCTAAATCAATATTATATTCTTCCTTTTCAAGAAATTGTTTTATTTCTGATGCTAAACTTTTTTCATCTTCAACAATTAATATTCTCATTCTCGCTATTTTAAAATATTAACCCTAATGAGATCATATATCCCGATTGATCTTTCATGCTAAAAGCTTTTAATTTATCTGAAGGTATATAGTACATCCAGGAAAAAGAAACGGAAAAACTATTTATTCCAAATGTCACTGGAATTAGAAAATCGATACCCTGATATGAATATGTGTTTGTTGAAAGACCCTGGTTTTCCAAATATCTTTCAATAATAACTTCAGTTGATAGATTATTAACTGGAAATCCTCTATAGTCTAACCATGGAATTAAAAAGTTTTCTATATAAGGCTCGTAAATATCATATAACCAATAGTCTGTTCCAAATGTTAGTGATAATGTTGGTAGAATAAACAAAAAATCATTTTTAAATAATAGGTTTTCAAAATCAACATTTATGGTTAATCCAAAATCTGTAAAGTAGTTTTCATTATCAAGATAGAAATTTCCGTCAGCATATAAATAGATCATTTCATATGTTAAACCAGTCGACAAGTTTAAAGCATGATTATAATTTATCCCTTCAAATTCTGTAATACCTGAATACTTATGGTACAAATAATTTAGATCCACATCAATATAATCTTTTAAAAAACTCTTTTGGAATCCTAGTTGAAAGTCAACATCATAACTCAAGCTATCTGCACCCGAATAATTTGTTAGCATTACATCTGCTTTTAATCCTGTTTTATGTAAATAAGTTGCGTTGCTAATAATGGCAGGAACTGTTTCTTCAGGTATGTTACCTTTATTCTTGATTTTGTTATTTGTATAATAAAAATCAAGCATTATAAAATTAAACTCAGTATCAGAATAATCGATTGTGTCAACTATTTGGATAGTATCTGCAAAATGAACAGAATCAGTTGATAGAACTTGTCCTAAACTGAAATTCTGAGATAATATAATGATTAATAATAGATTAAATAATCTCAAATAAAAACTTAAGTTGAGATATTTATTAGTTTCTTGAGTCATATAAAGTTGATCATCCGTTTCGCTTTCTCCTTATAGCCCTTGCTTTGCGAACAACTTGCTGTTTTTTTCTGTTTTGAATTTGCGCTTTTTTAATCTGTGCCTTTTTAATTTGAGCCTGTTTCTGATTTGATTTAGGAACAGTTTTAACAACCTCCTTTTTTGGTGGATCAGTAGATTTTTTTCCTACCTTTTTAGGTTCCTGACCAAAAGAAGCTAATGCAGCAAAAATAAAAACAAAAACAATCGCAATTCTTTTCATGTTTCCTCCTTCATGTTTTCGTTGTTAAATTTAAAAAAATAATCATAATATATAAAGTGCTAATTTATATATGCTATATAGAGAGATTAATTACCTTTGAAAATGCCTTAATACCATTTTCTTTATAACTGGAATTAAGTTTAACTGAGAATTTTGATGCTTCGTTAAAATTCTCAAACTGATGAATTGGTTTTCCATCATCGCGAACTACAATGAAAGGTTTTAGCTCGTTAATATTATCCGTAAAAAAGTTGCCAAAACATTCCACTTTTTTTCTCCTTAATTTTATAGTTGGTAAGATTAATTTAATCATGAGTATATGTATTAAGATGTCCCGAAAGTTTTAAAGTTGACTTTCGGGACTATATATAGAACTACAAATTACCAACCAAATCTTCGTCTGTGTCGGATTTCGTAGGTGTGGGTTTCACCGTTTCTGGTAAACTCAGCTAAATTATCACAAGTTCCATCACCGTAATCAATAGTTATTTCATCTTCTCCGTACATAATACTGCGTACACCCGATACAAAATACCTGAAACATCCTGCTTCATTAATACGTCTTAAAGGAGTAGTAATTTCACCTGTAATTTCAGTACCATCGGCAAGTGTTGCATACGATGAGCCAGTTATTTCAATTACATCATCGTATTTATGATGTGTTTCAGAACCTTCAACAACTTCACGTACACGTTCGGCATGCCATGTTATTGTTCCTGCATCTTCAGCAAGAATAATCGATCCATCCGAAATAATTTCGCTTATTCGATGTTGATTCTCGTTCATGTATCGAAATACGTTTCTTGTTCCAATTAACTGATTATTATCTACAAAGTAATCTTCAAAATAGAATTCTATTTCAGCTTCTCCATCACCCCAATAAAAACCATAATGATTAATATGGATTTTACCTCTGCGTTCTCGACCATCGTTACATAAACAATTTGTGTCACCAAAGTCTATAGTGATGTTAACAGTATCTTGTCCAAAAATACGTGTAACAGTAGCACAAGGACTTAAACGATAATAATTGTTTAATCCTTCTGTTTCGAAACTTGATTTAGTTGATAAATTGTCTAAATAATCAACAGCTTCATCTCCCAGGTCCTCAACTTCATCAAACATCTCAGAAGCATACGATTCGTTTATTAAATTATTGTACTCATCTTCATTTGTAAGGTTTTCTGATTCTTCACAAGCAAAAAAAGTTAAACTAAATATTGCTAAAGAAAACAAAGCAATTGTTTTGTAGAATCGATTTGTTTGGATTAATAATTTTGTTTTCATAGTTGTAAAATTTTGTTTTAATTAATTTAAATCATTTTATTCTGTACAGTTTTAAATTGTGTGAGATGTTAATTCTTTTACTCACATTCTGAAAACAAAACTAATGTGTCAAGATGAAGTGAAAATGAAGAAATAATATTTGGGTTTAAATTGTTCAATATATTCCTTAAATTTGAAAAAACAATAAAATCAAGAATCATGAAAAAACTTACTTTCTTAATACTAATGCTTTCATTTATAGGATTCTATTCTTGTAGTAATACTGGAAAAGAAAAGTCGAAAGCAACTGAAGAACAAATTAATGAAAAAAATGCTTGTGATGAATTTTTAGAACAATATGAGGGGTGGATTGATGAATATTTAGAGGTAATTGATTCTTATTTTAACGATCCTTCAGACGAAACCATGGCCGCCAAATATATGGCATTAATGCAAGAAGGTATAGAATGGAGCACAAAATGGATCGCATTGGTAGAATGTGCCGATGATGAAAAATACAAGCAGCGATTTGAAGATATCTCAAAGGAGGTTGAGAAAAAGATGTCTGAACTGGGATTATAATTTTAAGTTAATTCCTTAATTATTAAATACTTAATTTATAGAGGTAAAATTTATAAAAAATAGCTAAACCTATTATATTAGTTATAATTTAATATTAGTTTATAACTAATAGCTCATCAATTAATTCGCCATTTTCATTAAAAATATGCGAGAATGTCCCCAATTCGGCGTTGGTTTTATTTATGAATATATCTAATATTACTTCTATAGATAATTCTGGTTTTTTTAAACTTTCAAAATAAACAATAACATTATCCAATTTTATTTTTAGGTCATCAGGTTGCGTATTTTCAGGAAACTCATGCCTTAAATCTGTATCATCTTTTTTTGAGAATGTTTCATAAAGCAATCCCTGTAGGCTTATTATAGTTTCATCAATTAGATCTGTTTTGCTAGTTTGCGCGAAAACTAAACTTTCAATTGCTTCTCTTTCCATAGCGAAGTTTTTTAGAGTATAAAAAAATATACGTATTCCGGTGGGTGAGAGATTAGTTTTAGGAATCTTAAGTAATACGTAAATTTAATGAATTTATTATGCGAAGTCAATAAAAAAACTTGCTAAATATAGCAGGTTTCATCTGTTAATAAAACTACTAATTAATTAGACTATGAGCGTAATCTAATCCTTTTATTATAAATTCTTTTGTTATTTTTCCAGTAGGATCAGCTGTTTCGTAAATTCGTTCAGGTACTTCTAGTTTTTCAATTCGGAATCCTTCACGCATTTTAAATTTGTATTTATTTAAATGAATTTCACGACCAATTTCATGCAATTGTTTTTCGTCATATTCAAATCCAAGTATTTTAATTGCTTCACTTACTAAATTAAGATCATAAATACCTCTTGCAAAGAAACAAACTGCTATACTCGAGAGGATTTGCCTAATGGCTTCTTCATCCAATAATTTATCTACAACCACTTCTGGGCTTAAAGTGGCGTTTATCATTTCTTTCTGATCAATGGAATATCCTCCATTATCTAAGTGGCTGTGTCGTGCACCCAACAAGAAACCTAAATAACCTGCCGGACCAGTATGATATCCTGCCATTTCATTTTTTCCAAAACTCATGGCAAATTCTTTGCCTCCATATACCGAAGATGCAAAACTTACACCTTTTGCACATGCATGTAAAAATTCTGTTTTTGGTTTTGCTATATTTTTTACCAATTCAATATATCCTTCTGCATCGCCCCAATTTATTGCAATGTTATTTATATCTTTTTTAGTGATTTTACTTTTTTCGTACATTTCAGTAATCCACGCCAAAATAACACCCATGCTCATGGCATCAACACCTACTTGCTCAACAACATCAATTAATTTCAGTAGAGCTTTTGGTTCTGTAATACCAACCATTGTGCCGAGCGAATAGATTAATTCAAAATCGTAGCAAACAGGCGTTGTTTTGTAAAAGTAAGGATCGTCATCGTATGCTTCTCTTAAATATGCCAAGTGAATGCATGCTACCGGACAATGTGCGCAAGCTACACGCCTTGCTAAATGATGTTTCGCAATTTCTTCTCCTGTTACGGATTCAATGTCATCCGTAGAACTCATTTGAAGGTTTTTTACCGGCAATGCTCTCATTGAGTTTAACGACTTAATATTAATGGCAGTTCCCACGTCATGATATTTTTTCATTAGTGGAGATTCTGTCGCCATATTGTAGATTTTGTCGTATAATAATCGATATTCTTTTTTGTTGGTAACTTCAATCATCTGTTTGCCTGAAATAACAATGCCTTTAAGCATTTTGCTACCAAATATTGCACCTAAGCCCATCCTTCCAAAATGACGATAAGTTTCGGTTGTGACATTAGCGAAAGTCGACATGTTTTCACCTGCCAAACCTATTCTGAAAATAGCTCTTAAACCTTCTCCTCCTTCTGTTTGCCTCATAACGCGCGCAGCAATTGAACCATCTTTCATTCCCCAAAGAGTAGTAGCATTTTTAAATACTACTTTTCCGTTTGTTATTGAAAGGTAAATTGGGATTTCACTTTTACCTTTAATAACAATTGCCCCGTAACCAGCCATACGAATGGCTATTGCACTTCTTCCTCCAGCATGACTTTCCCCTAAATCGCCTGTATGTGGCGATTTAAACATAGCACATGTTTTTGAAGCCAAGGGAAAAGCTCCTGTCAAGGGACCTACAGCAAATATAATCGGTGATTCAGGTGCAAAAGAATCAATTCCTTCCGGACATTCGTCCAGCAACAGTTCAGTAGCTACTCCAGTTCCTCCAAGATATTTCTCAAAGAGATCTTTACGGTCTTTTATGTAATATTTCTTTTTCGATAAATCTATATATAAAACTCGTGATAAAGTATCATTTTGAATCATGGCTAACTCCTTTCTCATCTTTTATTAGTTCAAGCACTTCATAAGGGCAATAATCAACACAATAGCCGCATTGAATACAAATTACTGGTTTGTCATCGTGTTCATTCCAATACACAGCATCAATAATACAAGCATCTCTGCACAAACCACAACCGATGCATTTCGATGATTTTAATCGCACACCACCACCTTCTTTTGGATTCAATGCTCCGGTTGGGCATACATTTGCACATGGAGGATTTTCGCATGAACGACAAACAATAACGTTATAACCTTTAGATATGCCGCCACCTGACTTTACTCCTATACAAGTATTTGATAAGCCTGCATTTCCGCTTCTTCTCGAGCAAGCAAACATACAGCTTTGACAGCCAACACATCGCATTGCATCTCTAACAGCAAGTTTCATATTCAATTTTTTTAAATCTAGTACGAAGATACAAAACAAAGTACTTTTTATGTATTAAAGTAGTTGATAAATTAATGATTAGGACTTTGTTTAAATTATAGTTGTTACTAGCTTAATCAGGGGAAATGCCATTTAAAACGTTTGCGATAAGTATCTGTTTTTTGAATATTTTTTAATTAAAATCTTATTTACTACCTTTATATAAAGAAAAAAAGCTTGTGGAACTTCAATTATTCGAAAAGTTTATATTAGTGGCACTGGATCAAAAAAAAGGCAAATTTTTGATTGATTCTCTTTCGTTAAATTATGGTTTAGCGGGTTCTATTTTACTTGAACTTTCCGAATTGAATAAAATTATTATTAAAAATAAACGAATTGTTACTTCCGATAAAAAACTAACCAACAATTTGATTATTGATACTTGTATAAAACTTATTAATAGTACAAGAAAAGACCGAAAACCACGCTACTGGATTTATAAAATTGGTAATAAATCTTCAAAATTTAGAAAGATCATTCTTAAGGACTTATATGACAAAAGAATTATTCGAATTGATAAAAAAGAATTCTTATGGGGACTAATCACGATAAAAAGATACCCCGTTATTAATCCAAAAGAAGTTAATGAGATAAAATCAAAATTGAAAAGAATTGTTCTTGAAAATGAAAAATCAGATATCGAGGCAATACTGTTACTAAGTTTAATGGCTAGTTGTAAACTAACAAGAATTCTTTTTGCAACAAAAAAGGAACATAGAGCGGCAGGAAAAAGAATTAAGGAGTTAACCAATAATATTGAAATTAGTGAAGCAGTGAGTCAAACTTTACGAGAAATTCAAGCTGCAATAATCGTCGCAACGACTTCAACTTTTGTAAGTTCAACTTCAAACTAACAATAAATGAAAGCGCTTGTTTTAGATCAAATAGTTGATCTAAAGATTAATAAAGAACCACTCAAACTAGTTGAAATAAGCACACCTAAACCAAAAGATTTTGAGGTACTAATCAAAATAAATACTTGCGGTGTTTGTCATACTGAACTGGATGAAATCGAAGGAAGGACTTCTCCTCCTCAGTTTCCAATAATTTTAGGACATCAAGTTGTTGGAAAAATCATCAAACTTGGTAAAAGAGCTACTCTTTATCATGTGGGCGATAGGGTGGGTGTTGCTTGGATTTTTTCGACTTGTGGCAAATGTGAATATTGTTTAAATGAAATGGAGAATCTTTGTACTGAATTCAAAGCTACAGGGCGTGATAAGCATGGAGGTTATGCTGAATATATGACTATTTCAGAAAAATTTGTTTATAAAATTCCTGATGCTTTTAATGATGCCGAAGCAGCTCCACTTTTATGTGCCGGAGCAATTGGATACAGGTCATTAAGATTATGCAATTTGCAGAATGGGCAAACTCTCGGATTAACGGGTTTTGGCGCTTCGGCTCATTTGGTATTGAAAATGGTAAAATATAAATTTCCGGGGAGCAAAATTTATGTTTTTGCACGTAGTGAAAAGGAACGCGAATTTGCAATTGAATTAGGTGCTATTTGGGCAGAAGACACAACTGATAAACCACCAGTAAAATTACACGCTATTATTGATACCACTCCAGTTTGGAAACCAATAGTTGAAGCGCTTAAAAATCTAAGACCTGGCGGAAGATTAGTAATAAATGCCATAAGAAAAGAAAATCATGATATTGAATATTTGAAAGAGTTAAATTATCCCAGACATTTATGGATGGAAAAAGAAATTAAATCTGTTGCAAATGTAGAACGTAGAGATGTAAGCGAATTTCTAGAGCTTGCTGCCGAGATCCCAATAAAACCGGAATACCAGGAATATACTTTAGAAGAAGTGAACAAAGCTTTAATTGAATTAAAAGAAGGTAATATTAGAGGTGCAAAAGTTTTACGTATTAATTATTAGATTATGAGTTTAAAGTAATTTATTTCTCATTATCTTCATTTGCATTATAAGAGAAATTCCAGCTAGAAGTAGGAAGATAATTCCTGAAATTAAGGTGGCTAATTCCAAACTTACTAAATCAGAGTACCAACCAATAAAGGGACCTATTATTGCAAAGAATACTCTAATTACGAAATTACGCACAGAAAGTACAGTTGCACGTACATTAGAATCAGTTAATTGATTAATATAATCTTTTAAAACAGGAGTTGCAAAACCTCTGAATAGATAGAAAATGAAAAGAATAACAATTCCCCAATAGGCAACTACCTGGCTTAAAGCAATAAATCCAAGAGGAATAAAAATAGTTATAATAATTAATGATTTAGGCTTATTGAGTTTATTTTCAATTTTGTAAGCATAAAATGCAACTATTCCAACCGTCAAATTTAAGGCAGGCCAGATGATACCAAAATAGAAAAGTGGTAATTCTATGAGTAACAAATAAGGTTGTACAATTAACGTTGCCATAGTAAGTGTTGCAGCACCAATTATCGATGAATGAATAATATTCCATCTTAACTCGCTATTATCATACAAAGAGTATTTAACGGTTTGTAGAATATATTTAAAACCGATATTTAGCATCTTGGTATTTCTGTTTGGCTCTAAAAGCGTAAGTGCAGCAGGAATTGCAATAAATGCGACACCGGTTTGAACAATGTAAGGAAACCGTAAACTTATACCGACCAATACTCCTCCAACTATTCCTGCAATTGTTTCTGCTAAATTTCCAATGGAGATAATTCTACCTTCAAATTTTACATATTCGTCTTTTCTTTCAAGCTCATCCAGTGTATCAAAAAGCATCGCAGAGTCCGCACCAGATATTAAGCTTTGACCAAATCCTAATATTATTTCAGCAATTAGGAACCCAATAAATCCGTAAGAAATACTATATGTGAAAAATCCTATAAACCCAAGCACTGAACCAATAACCAGTGTTTTTTTTCTTCCTAATATATCCGCTAGATATCCTGATGGAATTTCCAAAATAACAATAGAAATAGAATAAAGTAATTTAATGCCATCCCATTTATGCACATGTCACTTTTTTGCATTTCACC
>JBHOSR010000082.1:0-10608 GCA_042584405.1 Bacteroidota bacterium | reverse complement strand
TTTTTAACAAAGAAAAAAGAAGCAAAATCCTTGTTTTTTACATAGAATTCGTTGAACAACATTACTAAGATAATACTTAGTCAGCAAACCACAAAACCCCGCATGTAGTTTGACTTGCTGTTATAAGTTGGGCGCAACAACACCATACTTGTCAAGTTGTTATAGAACAAGCAATGAAACACTAAAAAATAGTATTAAGGTTGGGATTTCTTATTGCTCGTTAGAGTAAAATTGGGTTGGATTACAAACTTTTTGGCAAACTCCAAAAGGTTTGCCAATGTGTTTGTACAAGAGTAAGATTTTGCATGATTATTCCTAAACAAACACATCAATAAAAAAGATTTGTTTCATTTTTTGTAATTCATTTGCAAATATTGTAGTAAATAATTATATTTAACCAGATTTACATTATATATTTGCAAAATCATTACAAAAATAAAAAAGATGATTATTAATTTTAGCATAGAAAACTTTGGCTCAATTAAAGAAAAACAAGAATTATCTTTCGAAGCCGATAAATCAACTCAACTTGAAGATTATTATATTATTCCAGCTATTGGTGGATTAAGATTACTTAAGTTAGGGTTGATATATGGTGCCAATGCATCAGGAAAAACGACTATCTTAAAAGCACTTGACTTTTTAAGGGAAATTGTTTTGGAGCCAGAAGATAAAAAGACAGAACCTTTAAATTTTAATCCCTTTCTTTTTGATTCTAATACTCCAAATAAAAACTCAGTTCTATCAATAGACTTTATAAAAAACGATATTCGTTACTTCTATGAGGTTGAGTTTAATAAAAAAGCAATTACGCGGGAGGAACTTTACTTTTTTAATCCTAACAGAGCAAATGTTTTTAAAAGAACTACAGAAGTTAATAAACAATTTACTCATATTACTTTTGGAAGTAAAATTAAAAAAGATAAGGCTTTTGAAAAAACCTTAGTATCAAATACCCTTTGGAACAATACTGTTTTAGGTGGGTTTCTTAAAACGAATATTGAGCTGAAAGAATTAAAAGATGTAACTGATTGGTTTTCTGACTACTTGAGACCTTTGGTTTTCTCCAGAACTGACCTTGAAGGTTATGTGACATCTCGAATTGATAAAACAGAAATAAGAAAAGAAGATATAGTAAATATTCTTAAAAAGGCAGATTTGAATATTTCTGATATTCTAATACAAGAAGAAGAAAAAGATATTCCAGACGGTTTTATTGAATTTATTGAAAAGCAAATTAGTGTACCTAATGAAAAAATTAATGAATTAAAAAATAAAGGAAAGATAACTTCTGTTAATTTAGAGTTTGAGCATACTGTAAAAAATGAAAAATATAATTTACCGTCTGAATTAGAATCACAAGGAACAATGAGATATTACGGTTTTGCTGGAATTCTTAGTATTCTCATCAAAAATTCTGTTGCATTTCCTATTGATGAATTAGAAGCATCATTACATCCTGATTTATTTATTCATTTTCTTTTATCATTTTTGGTAAACTCTAAAAATTCTCAAATTATAGCGACTACTCACAATCGAGAAATATTAAACAATAAAGATATTTTCAGAAATGATGCAATTTGGTTTACAGACAAATCTGAATGTTGCGCAACAGAGCTATATTCATTATCAGATTTTGATAGTTCTGTAATTAGAGATACCAGTAACATTTATAATGCTTATAAAATTGGGAAATTGGGTGGTGTTCCGAATTTAGGAGACTATTACATTGATATTGAAAACGACAATGAGACGAAATAAAAACATTCCATTCAAAACAAAACCAAAATATGCAATTGTCGTGGATGGTGATTGTGAATTCTGGTATATCCAAATGTTAAAAAGAAATGAAAGGTTAGTTGATGTAAATTTAGAACCAAAAATTCCACAAAGAAAGAAACTTTCAGAACAATATGAGTTAGTTGTTGAATTATCAAATATTTACGATAAAGTATTTTGGGTAATTGATTTTGATGTTATTAACAGTGAAACTCGTTCTGGGACAAAAGGAAAACAAACTGCTCTTCAGGAATTTAAAGGTTATTATGAAAACATTGAAAAGAATTACACAGATATTCATATTATAATCAATAATCCCTGTTTAGAGTTTTGGATATTATTACATTTTGAAACTACTTCAAGGTATTTTGAAAATTGTGATAAAGTAGTTCGACAACTGAAAACACATAAATTCATTTCAGATTATAAAAAAAGTCAAAGATATTACACTAAACAAGGAAACGATATTTATCTTAAACTCAAACCATATCTAAAACAAGCAATTGCAAATTCAAATAAATTAGCAGGATTTAACTTCCAAAATCCACATTCTGGCTTATCACAAATGCAATTATTTTTTGAATCAGATAATTTAAAGCGATTAATCGAATAAAAAAAGGATAGCTACAAAATACATAAATGAAAAATAGCACAAAATTTAAACATATTGGCAGCGAAGCCGCTATTATGTTCAAACGCGTGTTACAAAATTACAAATGCAGCCGTTAGGCTGCAAGCGCGCTGGAATACTATTTTTTTATTGTCATTACAACCAGACCAATCTCAAAAAAAACACTCTATCATACTGCTACGAATAGAAATTATACTTTAACTGTCAATATGATATGCAGTTTGCAACTTGCAAAAAGTGTCAAACCGATAAGTAGATAATTTGATTTATAGACTTGTCAAAATGAGATGAAGTTGTCAGATTTTTTTTTGCTATATTTGTTTTCAGTGTCAGCGGGTGACACTGAAACGCGGCTGGCTCCCACCCGCTTCAAACCCGAGGACCGTTGTAGAGCATATGTATTTTTCAATTTTCATAAACTGTTATTCGTAGCACGTTGAAACTTGCCTCTTCCTGAATTCGCCTAGCACGGCTTCCCGTGGTGCAAATTTTAACTATTTAGTGTCTAATAAAGTTTTGGTAAGTATATCGCTTCATCAAGTATTTAAGCGTTTATCTAGGAAATTAACATATGTCCCTTTTCTTTATGTTTCCTACTCCGTGAGCATTTACCGTGCGTATGGACAAAACATAAGAAGTGGTTAATTGAATCGTTAGTCTCAAACATCGATTCTGCTTCTTTGTGAAACTTTCCCCTTTAACTGTGCCTTCCTCCCACTCGGCTCCCCACAATAACTAAACTGTAAATTTAGTTCTCGCTTTTTCCTTAGTGCGTAATTTTGGCTCTCTTAGTAAACTTCTTTTATTTGTATTTCTAATTTAGTTTTAACTGTAAATTTCAACGGCTCTGACAATTGATACTTTTTTGTCTCATTTATAAACTAAAAGAGTTTAATCATGCAGTTTCTTTCATCTAATACACAGCACATACGCTCTACAACAGCGGGTCAAACTTAATCTGGGCTTTTGGTGGTTCGCAATCTTTTTTCTATCTTCAAACCTTTATTAGCGAGTGACATTGAAACTGGGCTATTTTCCCAGTCAAAGTTTACCCGCGGAACGTTATAAATAAGCCGCTAAAAAATTCAGAAATAGAGCAATTCTGCTCTTTTTAAGTCAGTTTTTATTTTTGGTATTTTAAGTCGTTTTCTGACCGTTTTTTGTTTTAGTGTGGTTTTTACTACTTGACAGTTAAAGTTTAATTAATTCGTGCTTTTTGATACTGAATTATTCGAGATTGGTTCAATAAATATGATAGAAAATTGGTTTAGTTTTTTCCAACGCGCTTTCGTGCTTCGCACAAATTGAGATTTCAAACACATTTGATGCGCTTTGTTTTGTAAAATATCTTAAATTATCCAGTTGTAATATCAATATAAACACAATATTTATCTAACAATCAATCTATTTCATTATTATACAGATTACTATAAAACAGTAATTCAATTGACATTCAATTATAAATGTCTTAACTTTCGTTTCTATAAGTGAACAAACATAATTACTGGTACTTATACCAGTATGAGTAATTATTTTTTCTCTTTTACGCATAATCAACTAGCTTATGCAAACTGAATATATGTTGTTTCATTTTCAAACAGTTTAAACTAAAAAAAAAATCATGAAAAAATTATCCGCATTTTACCAATAATTATTTTTCTGACATGTCTAATCATTTCCTGTGAAGATGAAGAGAATAATGATGATAATCGCACTTTTAAGATCACAGTTAATAATGAAACCTGTACTTCATGGTATATTACAGAGAATGGAAAAATGATTGTTACTATTAATGGTAGAGAAACTTACGATGATCCAAATGAAAGTACCTCTTTTACTGCTGAAAAAGGAGAGCATACGTATAGATTCATACCAGAAACGGAATTATGTTATTTCTCAGGTTCTATATTGGGATATCAATATAATAGTAGTGAGGCCGCATTTAATATAGATAGTGATTCAAGAATTGAGATTACAACATTCCTAATTTTGTTTTTTAAAGAATAAATTATAATTGCTTTTACAAATGATTAAACAAAAAAATCAAATAAAGTTAACTTTCTAAAATACATTTATGTATGAAAACTATTATTAATATTTTATTTTTTTCTCTTTTCATAAATATTTATTCTGTAAAATGTCAAGAGAGAGGTATGATAAAAAAACAGATAATGACGTATGATGAACTGGTAGGGAATGAGCAACCTGCTATACTTGAAGCACATCATAACTATAACGTTACTGTACTAAATATAGATAATTTGGTAATAAAGCCAATTAAATTGTTAAGTGCGGTTGATATTTATCAATATTATTTAATACCTGGATCACATAATGTTATTGCTTGTATGAGATTAGGTCAACAAAGTGGAAATTACACTTATTATGCTACTACGCCACTTTCAGTAACATTTAAAGCTGAAGCTGGGAAAAAGTATATCTTACGTTATAGAATATTTACTGATTTACAAAGATGGAATCTGCTTGTGATAGATAAAGAAACTAATGATATAGTTGCTTCTTGGATTAATACACGTTTAAAAGAAATTTTAAAAGTAATTGACAATGAGGATGTACCATCACGTATTGACGCTATATATGAGTTGAAGACTTTAATTAAAATGGAAGAAAATAATGCCACACATGTCCTAAAGGATATAGGAGAAAAAAAAGCGATAAAGGTATTATTAATGTTATTATATGATGATAATGTAAAAGTACGCATCAATACTATTTCAGTACTAACAGAAATAAATAATGATACTATTGCAACTGCTATAAAAAAACAATATATAAATTCAAACGGTGAGGAAAAAATAATTTTGAATTCTGCTTTAATAATCTTTAATGAAGATAATTATGATTATTCTCTTGTTGAAAAAGGTTTAAATAGTAATAACTATCTAGTAAGAGCGGCTACTGCATATGCAGCAGGTAAATTGGGAAATAATGAAATGGTTAAACCATTAATTAATTTACTAAACGATGAATATTCACAGGTTAGAATAAAATCGGCATGGTCCTTAGGTGAATTAGGAGATAAATCAGTTATTCCAAATCTTAAACTATTAAAGAAAGATAAAGATACTGTTGTTCAAGAAAAAGCTAAAGAAGCAATAAAAAAGTTAAAAAAATTGGAATAAACAACACCTAGAATATTTAGTAAATCAATATAGCTATTAAATTGAAATTGTATGCTCATTTGCATCAAATGCAAAAGAGCTTGCTTGTTGCCCTCACGGGCAATTTGCTATTTCTAAAAACTAAAACAATTTAGCACTTCGTTGATAATTCCTACTAAATTGATAAGGTTGGTGTTGGCGGCCAATTTATAACATTGGGTCAAACTACATGCGGGGTTTTGGTTGTTTTTTGACAAATTTAGTTATCTTTAACTTTGGTTAACGGGTGATAGTGAAACGCGGCGGAAACCCGCACGTAGCTTACCCAAGAACCGTTAACGGTAATTATTTTAAAAGCAAAACATGAAAAGATTAGTTCTATTTATATTTCTACTTAGTTTTTTATCTTCAAATGCTCAACAGTCAATTTCGTTTGAGAATAAAGTGTTTTTAGCAGGTTCAATGACTGACTTTAATTCAGTGAAATGCGAATTCTTTTTTGAATGTGATTGTTGTTTTGAAGACTATATATTCCTACCTGATAATAAGTTCCTTTGTATAGACTATTGCACTGCTGACTATACGTTAACCTCTGGAACATATAGAGTTGATACTGAAAATATAATTTTAAATTTTACTAATCAAAAAACTGAAATTGACTATAATTGGGAATACGACGTTGACCAAACAGTTCAAAAATGGATAGTAAAGGACACTATTAAAAAGCAAATTGAAATAAAATTCGAAATTGACAGTTGTAAGAAGACAATGTTGGTAATTGAAGTTGATGATTATACCTATATCGCAATTGAATCTTCAAAATCTATAGCTGATATTAAAACTAAATTTGAAAAGTTTGGTTTATTGGAGCATTTGGAGAAATTTTTAAAATAACAACCGTTAACATCGGGTCTTAAAGCAGGCGGGTTATTGTAAAGGTTTGACAAGTATTTATTATATTTGTTTCAGCGTCAACGGGTGACACTGAAACACGGCGGCTCACTCCCGCCCGACTTCAAACCCGAGGACCGTTATGCGTAAACACACTTTTAATTAAAACTATATGCAAACAATTGAAAAACTTGCAATAAAGTATTTAATAATCGGCTTTGGAGTTGGACTTCTTCAATACATATTGTTGGTGACACAAACTGATATTATTTTACTTTTTGACATGCATTCTAAGTCTTTTAAAATCACACAAGCTTTTTATAAGTATTCAGGATATTTATCTAACATTATTGTTGGACTATTTATTCTTAATGATGCTTTAAGACATGTTAGAAATAAAAAGTATATTCCTTTACTTGGTTTTTTTGCTCCTGTTTTTGGTGTATGCTTTTTAATAATTGAGAAATTTTTAATTCTAAAAACTACAAAAAATGAATAATGATATTATCAAAACAATAGGTAAATATGCGTTATTATTGACAGTGTTTTATGCTATTGACATTGCCTTAGGACACTATATTTCCTTTTTGACTAAGAACATAGAAGACTTTGAAACAAAAAGATTATTACTAGGACTTCCTGCTATCATGAGATATCTATTAAATATTGTTACTGCAATTATTATTTCATCTGATAAAAAGAAACTTAACATAACAGGAAAATACTCAGTCTTATTGACCGTTTTTTATAGACCAGTTGGTGTAGTTCTATTTCTTATTTACCTAATTCATAAAGAAATAAAAAGTGTGTCAACGCATAACATCGGGTCATAAAGCAGTCGGGGGTTTATTGTGGTTTGACAAGTAAATGTTATATTTGTTTCAGCGTCAACGGGTGACACTGAAACACGGCGGCGATCCCGCCCAGCTTCATACCCGAGGACCGTTACACACAATTGCATGAAAAAACTTAGAATTGGCATATTTGCATTATTGATAATTTCTTCTTGCTCAAATTTCAAAGAAGAGAAAAATTCATTTTTAGGTCATAGTTATAGACTAGTAAATACTGAGATTTTTAATTATCCTGTTGAATATTCAACTTGGGAATTTTTAGACAATGGAAAATTAATCGGGGTTGCTAAGTGGGATTCTATGGTAGCTCAACAAATCAATCATTGGGAATATTTTGTACAGGGTGAAAATGAATTTTTAGTTTTAGAAGAATTAGAGCAAATGGTTGACACTTTTAAGCTAATTCGAAATGATAATTATAGCTATTTTGAATTCATCGGTAAAAGTGGAGACACTTTGAAATTTGAAGAAATAAAAAAAACTCCCCTATTTGATACTTCACTCATCCTTAATACAAATTGGATAGCTAAAAACGACTCTTTTTTTATTGGCAAATATGATTCAATACATGAAAGGTTTATACATGCATTTCCAGAATATCATTTTTTTGATAATTATGAATATTCAATTAAACTTAATGGAACTATAAAAGGCAATTGGAAATTTAATTCAAAGGGAGACAAAATTTTTCTTGATAGTTTAATTTATCATAAGCAAATAATAGTACTTGAGAAAGTGACAAAAGATACTTTGATATTCTGGAAAAGGGACCATTATACTCGGAAACCTAAAAAAATGATATGTGTTTCATGCAACAGTGTGTAACATCGGGTCAGCCTCCATACGGGTGTTTGGTGGGTTCTTGTAATTTACCTATATTTGTTTCAGTGTCAACGGGTGACACTGAAACACGGCGGCGATCCCGCACGGAAGGCTACCCGAAGACCGTTACGGGTAATACAAATTTTTGAAAAACATGAGAAAAATTACTGAAATTACATTAATTGCTTTATCAATTTTAATCTCTCTAACAATAAAAGCTCAAAGTACTGGGACAGTTATTGAAGAATATATTCCTTCTGAAAGCATAAAAAATAATATTTGGGGTGACACTTTAAATCCAAAAGCCATTGTTTATTTACCTCCTTCTTATTACAACTCTACCAAAGAATATCCTGTCATTTACTTCTTGACTGGTTCTTTCGCTGAAGTTGATGCAATGATAAATGGAGCTTTTCAGGGCTTATTAATAAATGAGTCTCTTGACAGTTTGATTCTAAGTAATGTTATTAAAGAAATGATTGTTGTTGTTGCAACTGCAAAAGTTAATCTTTTTGATACTGGAATAAGAATGCCAACACTTTACGTAAATTCTTTAATAAATGGAAATTGGGAAGATTTTATTGTGAATGACTTAATTACTTATATTGACAATAAATATAAAACAAAAAAAGACAGACTGTACCGTGGATTAGCAGGGCATTCCATGGGTGGTTTTGGAACAATTCGATTAGCCTTATTATATCCAGAGAAATTCAGTTATGCATATTCAGTGAGTTTTGGAATGGAAAAGAATTCTGGGGAAAATTATAATAGAATCAAAAAAAATGAGATTTATAGAAACAAAAGAGAGTATGAACTAAAAGTAAAAAGTCAGAATCTTTCAGTCGAAGATGGAATATCCGAATTCTTGAAAATGACAGAAGATAGAATGATGGTTTGGCGTTTGGCTTTAGGAACAAGTTTTAGACCATTTGATACAATTAAACCTCCATTTTATCATATTCCGTTAAAAGTCATTAATGATTCAATTGTTGTAGACATTGAATATACAAAATCAATTGATAAAGGGTTTACGAATATCAATGCATACATTGAAAAGTATAATAAAAAGGAGGTAAAGCTAAACGGAATTGTTATGGAAGTTGGGTTGAAAGATGGAAAAGACTTTGTAAATGGATCCCATTATACATCTGGACAATTTATAGAAAACAATATTCCACATCAGTTAATTTATAGCAAGTATGGACATAGTGATGGATTAAAATATCAATTAATAAATAGCATGTTACCTTATTTCTCAAAGCATTTGGGAAATAATAAATAAAACTTTGTACAACCCGTAACAGCGGTTCAAATTTAAACGGGGTTTTTGGTAGTTTTCAAACTTATTGCTATCTTCAAACTTTATTAACGGGTGATAGGGAAACAGGGCGAAAATCCCCGTCAAAACTTAACCGCGGACCGTTAGGGGTAATTTGTCCTCAGGGCAGTGCCAATTTGATAAATAATTAAAATATTGTACGTTTTATTACATGAAATCTGAATTTGAAAAGAAGAAAATAAAATATGACCATCGTTCTAAAAATGGTTACTTTTACAATGACCCTAATGATAAAAACGTTTATGTTCCTTCGTGGAGATTTGGGAAGTGGGCAGTAAATATTGGGCATCCTCAATTTCGAAAATTCTTATTATTCTTTGTAATTATTGTTATTGCTGGAATTCTAATATTTGAATTAATAAACTTGATACTTTAATTATGTGGAAAACAATAATGACAATTCTGAATGACAGATTTGGTCAAATGACTCCATTTCTTTTAATGCTATTTCTTGGTGGAATATATTTATATCTAGACAGACCATCAGTCAACAGTAAAAAGGATATTATTGAAATTAATGGCACCTTAGATTATGTTGAGCAAGTTTTAACCGATCTTAAAAAGATAAAAAAAACTGAAAGGGACTCAACTTACCATATTCACTTGAATGAATTTCCATGTAAATTTCAAGTAAGCTATTTCCCTTATGACAGAGTTGGATTTTATAAATCTGCTAAAAAAGGTGATAAAATTAAATTACATATTGCAAAAGAATATGAACCTGAACTCAATAAATTAAATTCTAAAATTAGAAGTTTTTCATTGACAGTAAATTCTAAAAAGTATCTTTCATTAGAAAATGGATTGTCTGGATTCGGAAAAGGAATTTTCTTTTTAGTAATGATTTTTGGTTCGTTGATAGCCATGGTTTTGATTATAAGACCAATTATAAAAAAGACAAACAACCCCTAACATGCGTTCAGGTTCAATGCGGGGTTTTGGTGGTTTTTCAACAAATTTAGTTATCTTTAACTTTGGTTAACGGGTGATAGTGAAACACGGCGCAAACCCTCACTAAACCTAACGCAGGACCGTTATAAGTAAGGCGAAAAAAAATCTAAATTAGGGAAACTTCATCTCATTTTGATAAAGCAATAATTCTAAGAATAAAGATCACATTCTTATATTGAAATTTCTTAATAGGTAAGTTTTGTTCTATCTGACATG
>JBHOSR010000081.1:0-11497 GCA_042584405.1 Bacteroidota bacterium | reverse complement strand
GAATTATATAATAAGCTTGGGAAACGCGATATTAAATAAAGTAATCCTGTTTTTTTTGTATGATCAACTCCGTATAAATCTATTTCTCTATGTATTTCACGATAAATTTTAAATCTTAAATACTGCCATACTTTTACTCCCTTTAATTCTAATGAGATTAGATCATGTGTTTTTTCTATCTCAAGAAATTTTTGATATATATCCGGAAGCTTACTATGGAAATCCATTCTTTAAGTTTCTTTAAGTTTCTTTGGATTTACAATTTTTATTAAAGCCCTGGCTAAAAGATTAGAAGCATCAATTATTGGAACCGAATTAATAAAATTTTCTTTAATTGCTAAAGGTAGTTCAGTACATCCAAGTATAATAGCTTTTGCACCTTTAGTAATGCACAAACTAATAATTTCAAGTATTGACTCCCGTGCTTCATTTTTTATAGGATTAGAGAATGCCTTTATTCCATATTCTGAGTTCCAAATACTGTCATGTAGTTTTTCTTGAACTATATCATCTATTTCAATAACATCAATATCATTGGCATTAAAAGCATTATGATACACTCTTGATTTATTTGTGCCCGTAATGGAAAGAACTGCTACTTTATCAATTGACTTTTGTTTTTTTATAAAACCTACTGTTACATCAATAATACTTACTAGTGAAAGGTCTAGATTTTCAACTCCTTTTTTTATTTCTAAATAAATTTGTGGTGAGTGGGCAGCATTGCATGCGATAGAAATTACATTAGCGCCAGCATTATTAAGATTCTTGATAGATTCAATAATTCCGATTGAAGGATTTTGACTGCTTTTGCCAAGAATATATTCCGTTCGGTCTGGAATAAGCTCAGGAACAGAATGTAAAATTACAGGGACATGATCTTTATCTGCAACAGCAACGGTATTATCAAATATTTTTTCTACTATATCTAAACCAGCGTATGGTCCAATTCCACCTACGATTCCTATTGTTTTTTTCATTACTGGATTAAAAATCGTTTATCATTTATAAAATTAAATTCTTTATAATATATTATATCAAGAATTGCTTTTGCTTTAACAAAATCTAAGCTTATCCCTGGATGTAAAGTTAATATATCTTTAGCTTTTAACTTATTCTTTGATACAATTTCCTCAAAAATCGGATTCTCTCTTTGTAATATATTTCTTGAAAAATGTTGGACCTGACTATCTTTAAACCACTTTAAATAGTCTAAACCCCGTTTTCTTATTAAGAATCTTATTAATCGTATTTTTTGATTTTGAGGTTTATTAATATATTCAAATTCCTGGTTAGGTATTGAAGCTAAATACTTATCTTTTTTAAGAATTAATTTTTGAAGAACTATTCTGTTAAAGAAAAAATCATTTTCCCATCTTAGAGTATTATCAAAAGCAAAAGGATAATACATGTAAATTGTTTTTTTAGTGCGGTTTAACGACTCATAACCCCCACTGGGAGACTGTTTATTGAAAAAGGATTGATGAAAAGATCTAATAATACTTATATTGCTTTTGTGTTTATTTTTACTATAAAATTGAGAGATATAATCTCTATAAATGTCCTTGTCATCAGAAGTTATAAAGGAATCGAAAATATTATTCTTTGTATTTAGATCAGACTTGAATAAAAGTTGATTTATTTTTTCACGTGTTGTGGAATAAACACCTTTGCTATTATACTGAAATAAAAAATCAATCTTTTTTTGTTCGTCGGTAATAGAACTAAATTCTTGCCATTTATTGTTTTCATTACTAATTGTAAATCCATTACCTCCACAAATTAGGTACTCGAATTCAGGGATACTTTCAAATGGGTTTTTAAATATTTGATTTGGACCAATTGGACTATTTCGTATATCCAGTAATAAGCGATCTAATAGATTTGATGATTTATAAGAAACATTGTGGTGCTCAAATTTATAATAATTAGCAATTTGCATGGCACTTTTGTGCGAAGTTGAATAAAAAAGTTTTCTTGGCTTTTTATCGCCAATTATAAATCCTTTTAAAGGAAGATCGAATTGTTTTGCATATGCAGGAATTAAACGAGAATCAAAGCCTCCACTATTACCAAAGCCAAACTTAGAACTGGGGAATTTATTTTTTAATGTTTTAAATAATTGTGCTATATCGTTGTCAAGAATTTCTATAGCATCATCAATATTTTTAATTTTTTCGTTGCTATGTTCAAGTTCCCAATATTTATCGTCATTGACCTTGTTACTTTTAATATCTATTTTAAATAAAGTTGCAGCATTTAATTGTTTGACATTTTTAAAAAAGGTTCCTCCTTCTTTTGGTATTTTTAATAAATATAAATATGACTTAAAGAGAACTTCATCAATTAAAATATCACTTGATGCGAGATTTGTAATTATTAACCAGAGATTGTTACTAATAAAAAGCTGATCTTTTGAAGTATAAACATATAAAGGCAGCATGCCAAATTTATCGTTTTTAATAATCAGTTCATCGCTTTCGGTATTATAAACAATATAATTATAACCACCTTTGACATAATTATTTATTATGTCAGAAGAGCTATCTTCAGGATAAGTTTCTCCCTCCAAAATGCTTAATCGGTTATTTGTTATTTCGGGTGAACCTCTATAATAAAGCTTCCCAAACTGTTTGGAATCTGTGAACTGTTTATTTGATAAAATGTATTCCATTAATCCGCTTTTAGTTTCTTCTGCATCAAACCTTTAATGTCACTAAATTTTAAAGAAGAAATCTTCATTAATATAAAAATAAATGAAATCATTAAGACAGATTTAATAATGAAGTTTACAAAATTTAGTTTTAGAAATATTAAATTTAAAAATATAATAGAAACTATAAAAACATTCAACAGTTGCTTGTAAGAATAGTCTATTTTAATTGCTTTTCTGGATAGTATCATAATAAATATTAATCGAATGATAAAAGTAGCTAATGTCGCTATAGCAGCTCCAACTACTGAGTATTTAGGAATTAATATTAGGTTTAATATGATATTTAATATTCCCGATAATACAATAATAATTGATTTATATTTTACAAATTTTACATTATAAGCAAGGGGAGGATTGAACAAAAATCTGTAACCATCAATCAAGTATGAGTATAAAATAATTGCTAAAATAATAGCACTAGTTTTGTATCGATCATCTAATAACCATATAATTTCTTTATGAAATACAATTGCTGCAATAGAAATGAATGTGAAAAGGGCAAAGAGATTTAATAAAGTTCGCGACAGTATTCCTTTATTTCTTTCATTCAGATCGCCATATTTAGTGAATACAAATGGAACATAAGCCTTATTAATCGAATCGAAAATAATTTGATTAGCCTGTCCAATTTTGTAACCAGTTGAATAAATACCTGTCATTTGCAATCCTTTCATTGAGTTAACCATGAATCTATCAGCAAAAGTTATTATCAGTCCAGATATATCGCTAGGCAACTGATGTAATCCGTATTTCAAATATTTTGAGATTTTTGTAAATTTTAAAGAGAACTTTAAATAAGGAATTGAATAAAAAATAAAAATTAAGAATTTTAAAAATGCAGTAATTCCCAATGCGGTTAAATATCCCTGAATCTTATCTTCAGAATTTAAAACAAATAGCACATTAAGTCCAATAGAAATTAAACCAATTATTGTTATTGTTACAGATATTTTTTTGCCTTCTTCCCTTGCATATAATAAACTCAATATTAAAGGATAAAATACTGACAGAAATGATATAAATAAGCCAAGTAGAAGGTATTTGTGGTTGTATATTTTTAAGGCATTTGATACTGGATGATACAATAATGATAAAATAAAGTAAATAACAATTGAAAAAATAAATAGAAAAGTTACAATTGTTGTATACATTGAAGTAACAGCTTCTTTTGATTTGTCTTCGAAATAAAATCTATTGATTGATCCTCTTAATGACAATGAAATAGTTCTGCTTAAGAAAAGTGCTGCCGCTTCAATTAAAAATATTACACCAAATTCGTCGGGTGATATTATAACAGTATATAATGGTAAGAGCAAAAATCCTGCACCATTAATAATAAAATTTGCAATTAAATATAAAACAGAGTTCTTATAAATATTATTCAAAGTCTCGTACTTTAAAATATAATAAAAAACAAATATACATCCTTCGTAAATATTTACGTTGTATAAATTTTACTTTTAATACGTATATTGTTAAAGATTATAAAAAAGTAATATAATTACTTAAAATTGATATAATTTTATAAAATATAATTCGCAGATTGATAATTCTAATATAATATCGAGTGCGCAAATTGAAGATAAACGAGAATTAAATAATTATATATTGTTATTATTAAAAGAAGACGTGTAAAATAATAAAGAAAGATCATGAACAAAAATTTGATTAAAAAGACGATTCCCTATGTAGCGGCTATTTTAATATATTTACTAATAAGTGCAATTTACTTTTCTCCACAATTGAAAGGAGACAAACTTCGTCAAAGTGATCAACTCATGTCGCAAGGGATGAGTAAAGAAATTGTAGATTTTCGTAAGGAAACCGGAAAAGAACCCTTGTGGACCAATTCTGCTTTTGCTGGAATGCCTGCATATCAAATTTCGGTAAAAAATTCTAATTTGATTAAAAACATAAAGAATTATATTCTAAAGATAATTCCGAGCCCAATTGGTCAGATGTTTTTTTTAATGATAGGGTTTTTTATTTTGCTTTTATGTTTTAATGTAAATCCATGGCTTGCAATTTTAGGTGGGATAGCGTTTGGATTATCTTCATTAAACATGTTATATTTGGTTGCTGGTCACAATGCTAAAGTTCATGCTATTTCATTTATTCCACCTATAATTGGAAGTATTTATTATGCGTATAGGAAAAACTATTTAATAGGAAGTGCTGTATTAAGTCTTTTTGTTTGCTTGCACTTATCGGCAAACCATTTTCAAATGACCTATTATATGTTGTATTTGATTTTAGCAATTTTTATTGTTGAATTATACAATCATTTTAAGACAGGGCTATTACTAAAATTTGCAAAAACATCTTCTGTATTACTATTAGCAGGAGTATTAGGAACTCTACCAAGTTCTTCAAATCTGTTACTAACATATGAATACAGTAAGTTTACTACACGTGGTGAGTCAGAATTAACTATTAGTGCTGAAAATTCACCTGCCAAAAAAGTTGATAACAATGCACTGGACAGTGATTATATTAAACAATATAGTTTGGGTTATGGTGAAATATGGTCTTTAATTATTCCAAATATTAAAGGTGGTAAGGTTGGTTACATAGGAAATAATAAAAAGGCAATGGAATCTGTAAGTCCAAATTATAGAAATAATATTGCACAGCAAAATGCTTATTGGGGAGAGCAATTATCGTCTGGAGGTGTTTTTTATTTTGGAGCAAGTATCTTTTTATTATTTGTGTTAGGGATGTTTTTTATAAAAGATAAAATTAAGTGGGCATTTATAGCTGTTTCCTTATTAGCAATTGTTTTATCATGGAAGTATAGTAGCGTGGTAGATTGGTTTATTGAGAATGTACCAATATATGATAAATTTAGAGATACAAAAATGATGTTGATATTAGCCCAGTTATCATTTCCATTGTTAGGTTTTATATTCTTGAATAGGCTTTTAAAAGAAGAAAAGATTGAAAGGAAAAAGTTCTTATATATTTCGGCTGGAATAGGAGGATTGTTTTTCTTATTTTATATTATGCCAACAGTTTGGTTTGATTTCTTTAGTCGAAATGAAGTGACTTATTTCAATAATCTTTTAAGAAATTATAAAGGTAATCCAAACGCAATTTCTCAAATAAATGATTTAAAGGTTGAAATTGTAAATGCCAGGATGGAAATATTCAAGCAAGATGTTTTAAGAAGTTTGTTTTTTGTTGTGGCCACAGCTCTTGTTGTTTACTTATTTATAACAAAGAAATTAAAAAGAAATTCTTTTATTATTGTTCTTGGGATATTAGTTTTAATTGACTTTTGGGGAGTTGATAAACGTTATTTAAATGATGATAATTTTTTAAGTAAACGTAAAGCTAAGGAACCATTTCAAATTACACAAGCCGACAAATATATTTTAAATGATAAGGATCCTAATTTCAGGGTATTGAATTTAACAGTCAGCACTTTTAATGATGCTAGCACATCCTATTTTCACAAATCAATTGGAGGATATCATGGAGCAAAATTAAAACGATATCAGGAATTAATAGAGCATCAAATTTCAAAAAATAATACAGAAGTTTTGAATATGCTAAACACAAAATATTTTATTATTCCAGATAATAATCGCCAACCTGTTGCTCAATATAATCCCGAAGCACTTGGGAATGCATGGATAGTCGAAGATTACAGAATTGTTCCTAATGCTGATGCTGAAATACAAGCATTAAGCAAGTTTAATCCATCGCAGGAAGTTATTATTGATGTCCGTTTTGAAGATTATGTTAAGGGAAAAAACTTTACAAAAGATACGGTGTCTTCAGTAAAATTGGAATCATATAAACCAAACCAATTAATTTATTCAATTAAGTGCCAGGAAGAAGAGCTTGTAGTCTTTTCAGAGATATATTATCAAAAGGGGTGGAATGTTTTTATTGATGACCAACCTTCAGATTATTTCAGAGCAAATTATGTGTTAAGAGCGATGGTAATTCCGGAAGGTGAGCATATATTAGAATTCAAATTTGAACCAAAATCGTATTACATTGGGAATAAAGTTTCCATGGCTAGTTCAGTTATACTATTATTATTTTTATTCCTTGTTTTAGGTCGAGAGATTTTATTTACATTTAAGGAAAATAAGGACTAATTAACATCGTTATTCAAAAGGTTTTAATCAGAGACATTTATATATTTATTTGTATCTTTGCACGATTATAAAAAGCCATGAGCAAAAAAGAAACTAACATCACCAAACGCCGATTAAGAAGTTCTTACATAACTTCTATAATTAGTATTTCGTTGGTGCTATTCTTACTAGGATTATTAGGCTTGTTAGTTTTAAATGCAAAACGCTTATCCGATTACGTAAAAGAAAACATAGGATTCTCAGTTATTTTAAAAGAGAACATAAAAGAAGTTGATGTAATCTTATTACAAAAAAGTCTCGATGCTTCAGAATATGTTAAATCGACAAAATATATTACAAAAGATGAAGCAGCTGAAGAACTTCAACAGGAACTTGGCGAAGATTTTATAGAGTTTCTTGGATTTAATCCTTTATTAGCTTCAATAGAAGTTCACTTATACGCGGAATATGCAAATCAGGATAGCATAAATTTTATTGAAAAAGATTTACAACAATACGAACAAATTAAAGAAGTATTCTATCAGAAGTCATTGGTTAGTTTGGTAAATGAAAATATCCGTAAAATAAGTTTAATCATATTAGTATTTAGTGGATTACTTTTATTAGTTGCAATTACTCTGATAAATAGCACAATACGATTGTCCGTTTATTCGAAACGATTTATTATAAATACGATGCAATTGGTGGGTGCAACTCGAGGATTTATTCGACGACCATTTTTGTATCGCAGTGCTGGTAATGGAATGTTTGCAGCTTTTTTGGCTATGGGATTCTTGGCAGGTATTTTATATGCTGCTCAAAAAGAATTCCGTGATATAATTAGTTTTCATGATATTGAAATTATTGGAATATTATTTTTAAGTGTACTTCTTTTTGGAATAATTATTAACTGGTTATCAACATTTTTTGCAGTTTCTAAGTATTTGAGAATGAAAGTTGATAAATTATATTACTAAATTAAAATATTGATCAAATGTCAAAGAAAAATAAACCTGAAGAAAAGAAAGTGGAATTTGCCCTTGGTAGAGAAAATTATATTCTTTTAATTATTGGTTTTGCAATAATAATCTTTGGATTTCTTTTAATGATTGGAGGAAAAGCAGAAAATCCAAACGAATTTAATGAAGAAATATTCAGCTTCAGGCGTATAACTCTAGCACCTATCATTGTGCTTTTTGGGTTTGTTTTTGAAATATACGCTATAATGAAAAAACCAAAAGAAACCGAAGAATAATAATATTTAATCAAAATTTATGGATTGGTTTGAAGCATTAATCCTTGGTTTAGTTCAAGGATTAACAGAGTTTTTGCCAGTTAGCAGTAGCGGGCATTTAGAGCTAGGCAAACATATTCTTGGAGTAGAGTATTCTGAGAATTTAACCTTTACTGTTGTCGTTCATGGTGCAACAGTTTTAAGTACTATTATTGTATTTTGGAAGACAATAGTTGAGCTTTTTAAAGATCTTTTTAAATTTCAATGGAACGAATCAACAAAATATATCTTTAAGATTTTAGTATCAATGATTCCAGTAGTAATTATTGGATTGCTTTTTAAAGATCAAATAGAAGGTTTATTTACTGGAAATATTCTTTTTGTTGGCTTTATGTTACTCGTTACGGCTGGTTTATTAGCATTTACATATTATGCAAAAGAAAGACAAAACGACATATCTTTTAGAAGTTCCTTTATTATTGGTGTTGCCCAAGCGCTTGCAGTAATTCCAGGTATTTCAAGATCCGGGGCAACTATAGCTACAGGATTATATCTTGGAAATAAAAAGGAATCTGTTGCAAAATTTTCATTTTTAATGGTTTTATTGCCAATTATTGCAGCAAATGTAAAAGACTTAATGGATTTTAAAATTTCAGCTCAAAACACTGTATCATTAACACCCTTGATCATTGGATTTTTAGCAGCTTTTATTTCAGGTTTATTTGCTTGTAAATGGATGTTGAAAATTGTTAAACGTGGTAAGCTTATTTATTTTGCAATTTATTGTTTTATAGTTGGTTCAATTGCAATTATCTTTTCATTATAAAAATACAATTCGGTGAAGTTGGAAATAGGAAATGTAGAGGATTTTCAAACAGGAGTTATTCTTCCAATAAACAAACCTTATGAATGGACATCATTTGATGTAGTTAAGAAGGTTAAAAATCTTATTGGGAAAAAATTACGTCAAGCTTTAAATATTAGAATGAAGAATTTTAAGGTTGGACATGCCGGTACTCTCGATCCTCTGGCAGAAGGATTAGTTTTGGTTTGTACAGGCAAGGCCACAAAAAAAATAAATAATTTAATGGCTGATGAAAAGGAATATGTTGCAACTATAGAATTAGGGAGAACAACACCTTCATACGATTTGGAGACAGATTATAACAATTCTTTTAAAACAGATCATATCGATGAAGAATTAGTTAAAAATGTATTAAAAGACTTTATCGGTGAACAAGATCAAATTCCTCCTGTTTATTCTGCTAAGAATATTAAGGGTAAAAGAGCATATGAATATGCTCGTAGGGGAGAAGAAATTGAATTAAAACCGAATGTAATAACAATATCAGAAATAAAATTATTAGAATATCAAATGCCTTTAATTACAATAAAAATTATATGTAGTAAAGGTACTTATATTCGTTCTTTAGCTTATGATATAGGCAAAAGATTGAATAGTGGAGCCCATTTAGTAAAGTTAAATAGAACAAGAATAGGAAGTTATACATTAGATTCTTCATTGACATTAGAAGAATTAGAAATTTTTTTAGCAACTTTGTAACTTTTTAAATATTGGTGCGTATAAGCAGGTCACTTAAGTATAAACGTATAAACAGTTTGAATTAATGAAGTTATCTCAATTTAAATTTAATCTCCCCAAAGAACTTATTGCAAAATTTCCGTCTGAAAATAGGGATGAAGCACGTTTGTTGGTAGTACATAAAGAAACAGGAAAAATCGAACATAAAGTATTTAAAGAAGTCGTTAATTATGTTAATGATCAGGATGTTATGGTTTTTAACAATACAAAAGTTTTTCCTGCACGATTATATGGTAACAAAGAAAAAACTGGAGCTAAAATTGAAGTTTTTCTTTTAAGAGAATTAAATCGCGAACAACGATTATGGGATGTTTTAGTTGATCCTGCACGTAAAATAAGAATAGGAAATAAATTGTATTTTGGCGAAGACGATTCATTAGTTGCCGAAGTAATTGATAATACAACGTCGAGAGGCAGAACATTGAGATTTTTATTTGATGGTTCCTACGAGGAATTTAAAAAGACACTCTATGATCTCGGAGAAACTCCACTACCAAAGTTTATAAATAGAGAGGTTGAACCTGAAGATCGCGATCGTTATCAAACTATATATGCAAAACACGAAGGTGCTGTGGCTGCACCAACTGCTGGAATGCATTTTAGTCGTGAGTTAATGAAAAGATTAGAGATTAAAGGAATAAATTTCGCAGAAATAACATTACATGTTGGATTAGGAAATTTCAGAACAGTTGATGTTGAGGATTTAACTAAACATAAGATGGACTCTGAAAAAATTATTATTTCAGAAGATGCTGTTAAGAGAGTAAATGATGCAAAGGACAAAAAGAAAAATGTTATTGCTGTTGGAACAACAGTATTAAGAACCCTTGAATCATCAGTTTCTACTACAGGACACCTCAAACCTTACGACGGATGGACAAATAAATTTATATTTCCTCCTTATGAAGTTCAAGTGCCAAATATGATGATATCAAATTTTCATCTTCCATATTCAACATTATTAATGATGGTGTGCGCATTTGGTGGTTACGATGTGGTCATTAACGCCTATAAAACTGCTATTAAAGAAGAATACAGATTTGGAACTTATGGTGATGCTATGTTAATACTTTAATTCAAGATATATTTTAAGGAAGGGTTAGCTTATCGCTAACCCTTTTTTTATTTAGCAATGCTCAGAATAATGATTTTCATTAATTAATTCACGGTATTTTGCTACAACTTTTTTAAAATCTTCCCATGCTGGACGCTTTAAGTTTTCATTTCTTAAGAGTGCAGATGGATGAAAAGTAGGCATAATCAATCTATTGTTCCATTCCATCCATTCACCCCGCACCTTTGTTATTTTTGCATTTGGATCAATTAATCCTTTTAATGCTGTGGCTCCTAACAGAATAATTATTTTAGGATCAATAAGTTCAATTTGTTTATATAAAAAAGGAAGGCAGGTTTCCCTTTCTTCAGGGAGTGGATCACGATTATTGGGAGGACGACACTTTACAATGTTTCCGATAAAAACATGTTCTTTTCGACTGAATCCACAAACTTCTAGGATTTTATCTAATAATTGCCCCGATTTTCCAACAAAAGGACGACCCTGTTGATCTTCATAATAACCTGGACCTTCTCCAATACACATAATTTCGGCTTTGTGAAATCCTTCTCCAAATACAACCTTAGTTCTGGTTTTACTTAAAACACATTTAGTACATTGATTAACTTCAAGTTTTAATTGTTCAAAGTCATCCATAGATTTATCTAGAATTTAGTATTTAAAATTATAAATTATTTTGCCAAAAATTGTAAATAGAATTTGTAGAAATAAAAAAAGCCCCACAAATAGAGTGCACCCCAAAAGTTGGACAAAGTTAAATATTAATTTTATAATAATGAGC
>JBHOSR010000080.1:0-11580 GCA_042584405.1 Bacteroidota bacterium | reverse complement strand
ATATGGGCAAATTCAATAAAAGATTATTATACTGAATTCCTAGATGACACTATAGCACCGGTCGGAAAATTAATGTTCGATTCTAAAAGTGGAGGAGAAATAAATCTCTCTCCTGTTTTAAGTCCTGATGGTAAATACATTACTTTCCTTTCTAATAAAAATGTTATTAATGTCGATTTATTATTAGCAGAGACCGAATCCAATAAAATCATTTCTAAACTTACATCATCACTAAGAAAATCACATATCGATGATTTTAATTATATAGAAGAAGCAGGCTCATGGTCACCAGATGGTAAACAATATATAATGACCACATTTACTAAAGGGACTAATAAATTTTTAATTGTTACACTGGAGAATAATAAAACAGAGTCGTCTTATGAAATTGAAATTGAAGGTATTGATGCTTTAATAAATCCTGAATGGTCACCCGATGGTAAGACTATTCTATTTAATGGATTGGTGCGAGGGAAAAGTGATTTATATTTGTACCATCTTGAAAGCGGTGAAGTAGAGCAACTTACCGATGACTTATATTCAGACTTACAACCTTCATGGTCAACCGATGGCAAAGAAATTGCTTTTATTTCTGATCGTGGACCTGACTCAAACATTGAAAAACAAGTATATGGATCATATCGACTCTGTAAATTAAAAAGAGAAACAAAACAAATCATTGTATATGATATATTTCCTGGCGCAAACATTTTTAGTCCACAATATTCTCCTACCGATTCATCACTTTACTTCCTATCTAATGCTGATGGTTTCAGAAATTTGTACAGATATCAACTGTTTACAGGGGAAGTATTTAAACTTACTAAATTTGCTACAGGAATAAGTGGAATTACAGATCTTGCTCCTGCATATACAGTAGCTAGTAAAACAGGAGAGGTAGCATATACTCTATATAGTAATGATAAGTATGTAATCTATAAAGCTAATCCCGAAGATTTTTTACAAATACCGGTAAGTCCGTATGAAGTTAATTTAGATGCAGAATCTCTAGCTCCAGGTAAAAGAAGATTGATTAACATTGTTGATCATAATCTGAACTATGTAAAAACGTTCCCAGAAGATTCGTTTATTGTTCAAGAGTACGATCCAAAATTTGAACTTGAATATATAGGATCAAATGGATTTGGTGTTGCACAAAGCACCTATGGAACTTTTGCATCAGGAGGTGTAAGTATGCTTTTTAGCGATATGCTTAAGCACCATCAAATTTACACCATGTTAAATATTAATGGTGAAGTTTATGATTTTGGAGGTCAGTTGGCGTATATTAACTCAAAAAAACGTGTTACCTGGGGTAGTTCATTCTCTCATTTTCCATATAGAGCAATGTATTATAGAAGCCGAATTGAAAAAATAACTGAAACTACAGGCAATTTAATAGAAAATTATGATTTAGTAAGAATTTTTGAAGAAAATCTATCCTTTTTTTCCCAGTATCCACTTTCTTCAAAAGTTCGTTTCGAAGGTGGTTTATCATATTCGCGATATAGTTATAGGATTGATAGTATTACATATAAGAACTATTATTACTATTCGAAAAAAAAGGTTGAAGATGTGCCAGATCCATTTAATGTAGGAAGTGCATATGTAGCATTCGTAGGCGATAATTCAAACTTTGGTATTACTTCACCAATGAGTGGTTATAGGTATCGATTCCAGGTTGGTCAAATGTTTGATAGGTATGATATTACAAGTCTCACTATGGATGTACGTAAATATTTCTTTTTTAAACCAATAAGTTTAGCATTTAGGGCATTGCATTATGGGCGTTACGGAAAAAATGCAAATGATCTGTATCCTATATATTTAGGAAACGAATACCTAGTACGAGGATATAATTTCAATGCTTTTTACAAAGCACAAGATTCTTATCCCGAACAGTATTTAGATCCAAATAAGCTTGCCGGAAGTAAAATTGTTGTATTTAACTCAGAATTGCGCTTCCCTTTTACGGGGATTAAAAGATTTTCATTAATTAAATCCGGATACTTATATTCTGATATTATTTTCTTTTTTGATGCTGGAGTTGCCTGGACAAAAGACCGATTTCCCTGGTTAGAATCAAGTAATATTCGGTATTATTGGAACCCTACTCCTAGTTATCATACCCCCATTTACAGTTTAGGAGCTTCATTACGTATAAACCTTTTTGGTATAGCAATTCTTGAACCTTATATAGCAATGCCTTTTCAATTAAATAATGTAGACTATGCTACTGGATTTATTATAAGTGGAGGGGGATGGTAAAAGACTATCGTTAGAATTAAGAATTATTCTTTTATTTCTTCATAATCAATGTAATCTCCTTCTTCCTTTTCAATTTTTTTACCTTTGTTTGGATCTGTATTTATTGTAACATCTCCTTCCTTTTTATTTGAATAAGAATTTTGTTGATTTTCGAAATTTCGTTGCATTTTCTTAAAATACGAACGAAGAACATATCTTGTAAAAATTCTAACAATAAAATATATTAGAAATAATATTAATAAAAATCTTACTAAAGCCATATTTTATATTTTTCTTCTTCCCAGGTTTTCAAATAAAAACTCATCTTACCATAAAAGCAACGGAAGAAAGTTATTTATTTATAAACATTTTTTACTTTTGCAAAATTACGATAATCAATCAATAAATTAAATTTTATCAAATGGAAACGGTTTTAAGCGGAATTAGACCAACAGGAAATCTTCATCTAGGCAATTATTTTGGTGCATTGCGGAACTTTGTGAAAATGCAACATGAATATAATTGTTATTTTTTTATTGCTGATTATCATTCGTTAACAACACATCCTAATCCTAAAGACCTTCACGAAAATGTTAAACAAGTTTTAGCTGAGTATTTAGCAGCTGGAATCGATCCGGAAATTGCAACGGTTTACATTCAAAGTGATATTCCGGAAATTCCTGAATTATATCTTCTACTAAATATGAATGCATATATCGGTGAGCTTGAAAGAACAGCAACATTTAAAGAAAAGATACGAAAGCAACCTGAAAATGTGAACGCAGGCCTTTTAACTTATCCTGTGCTGCAAACAGCCGACATTATAATTCATAGAGCGAACAAAGTACCCGTAGGAAAAGATCAAGAACAACATGTTGAAATGTCTCGAAAATTTGCCCGAAGATTTAACAACATTTATAAAACAGAATATTTCCCTTTACCCCAACCATTCAATTATGGTGATGAATTAATAAAAATTCCCGGATTAGATGGAACAGGAAAAATGGGTAAATCAGAAGGTAATGGGATTTTTTTAATAGATGAAGAAAAAAATATTAAAAAGAAAGTAATGCGGGCAGTGACTGATAGTGGCCCCACAAAAATGAATTCAGAGATGCCTGAACCAATACAAAATTTATTTTCTCTAATGGAAGTGGTTTCGGATAAAAGTACAATAGCATTTTTTAAAGAAAAATATGCTAATTGTGAGATTAGATATGGCGATTTAAAAAAGCAGCTCGCAGAAGATATAAATATATTTGTATCACCGATAAGAGAAAAGATTAAGGAAATTAAATCAAACGATGCTTATTTAAGTAAGGTAGTTCAGATGGGTAAAGAAAAGGCCCGCGAGAATGCATCCAAAACAATTAAAGATGTTCGAGAAATTATTGGATTTAAACCGTTTTAGATATAGCCTTAAATAAACATCAATAAACTTACTGCCATAACTGCCATTCCCAGCACCAGTCCATATATCGATAAGTGATGCTCGCCAAACTCGCGTGCTGCTGGTAAAAGTTCATCTATGGAAATGAACACCATAATTCCTGCAACTCCTGCGAAAAGAATACCAAAAATAGTATCGTTTAAAAATGGCATTAAAATTAAGTAACCAATCAAAGCACCTATAGGTTCAGCTACTCCGGATAAGAAAGAATACCAAAATGCTTTCTTTTTATTTCCTGTTGCATAATAAATAGGAACTGATACTGCAATTCCTTCAGGAATATTATGTATTGCAATAGCAACTGCAATTGCAATACCTAAACTTGGATCTGTTAATGCAGCCGTAAATGTGGCTAGTCCTTCAGGAAAATTATGAATAGCAATTGCTAATGCAGTAAACATACCCATTTTCATCAGTTTTTTGTCTTTATGTATTTTTTTTGCAACTACATCCATCTCTTCAACCAAATGTATCTCATGTGGATTCTCCCCTGAAGGTATAAGTTTATCAATTACTGCGATGAATAGTATTCCTCCAAAAAATGATGCAACTGTAATCCATGAACCCATTCTTTCTCCTAGTTCTGCTACCAAAGAATCCTTTGCTTTAAAAAAGATTTCAATCATTGAAACATAAATCATTACTCCAGCAGAAAAACCTAATGCCAATGATAAGAATTTAGTATTTGTAGTTTTAGTAAAGAATGCTAAAACACTACCTATACCAGTTGATAAACCTGCAAAAAGAGTTAATCCGAAAGCAAATAATACAGTTTCATTAAACATAACTGTGAAATTTATATGTCGTTATAAGAACAAAACTATTAAAAATACTACAATTATATAAATATCGTCTTAAACTTGACCTTAATTAAGAATTCGCGTATTTTTATATTATACTAAGAATCAATCTTCTCTCTCTTAATAGCGAGCTATCTTTTTTAATTTTATTATAGTTTAAATTTTTACAACATGAATAAAAAAGCAAAAAAGGTTAAAACAAGCACCAAGGAATCCAAAAGCAAGGAGATAAAATTAATTGAACCAGAAAAAAAAGACACCAAATCAATTAATAATAAAGAATATGAAAAAGAATTAGCTCGGTTACAAACTGAACTGGTTAAATTACAGGAATGGATTAAGCTGAAAGGTTTAAAAGTTGTTGTTATTTTTGAAGGACGTGATGCAGCAGGAAAAGGTGGCGTTATTAAACGAATTACGCAGAGGTTAAATCCTAGAATTTGTCGTGTTGTTGCTTTAGGAACTCCTACTGAAAGAGAAAAATCCCAATGGTATTTTCAGCGTTATGTACCGCATTTACCAGCAGTTGGTGAAATGGTCCTTTTTGATAGAAGTTGGTACAACAGGGCCGGAGTTGAAAGGGTAATGGGCTTTTGCACAGAACAACAGTATCAGGAGTTTTTTAGAACATGTCCCGAATTCGAAAGAATGTTGGTTAGATCAGGTATTATTCTAATAAAATATTGGTTTTCTGTTTCGGATGAAGAACAGGAACGACGTTTTAAAGCACGAATAGATGATAGAACAAAACGATGGAAATTAAGCCCTATGGATTTAGCATCTCGTGAAAAATGGATTGAGTACTCTATTGCAAAAGACCAAATGTTTAAGTATACTGATATAAAACAAGCGTCTTGGTATGTTGTAAATGCAGATAATAAAAAACGCGCAAGATTAAACTGCATAAATCATATTTTAACTATAATACCATACGAAGATTTAACCCCTGAACCTATAAAGCTTCCACCAAGACAAGAAGATAAGGGATATGTACGTCCTCCATTTACAGATCAAACTTTTGTGCCTGAGGAATATTAATAAAATGTGATTTATATTGACCTTTTTAACTCTTTCAAATGGTTTATTTATATCAATAAAAATCAATTATGAAGCTTAACCATTTTGAAATAGTTTATTTTTTATGATTAAAAATTAACTATCTGGTTGGCCTAATGGTCGAATCCAGTTTTTTCTTTTGATTATAGTCTCACAGGAAAAATCAAGAATTCTTTTCTGGTGTTTTTATTATTAACCTCAACTATACTATAATTACTCAATGTTTTTTGCCTTGTTTGACCATTTCAGTAGTATTCTTGCAATATTAGTTGCATGGCCGTTAATTGCTCTCAAAAAGGTCATTAATTCAACATGAGTTTTGCTACTTGAAACTGTTTCGCTAACTTCATCCTTTAATCTTTCAAAATGCGATTTTTCCATTTCAATTTCAAGATTTCGATATTCTTTATATTTAGCCTTCATAGCTTTGGCTTTTTCCAGATTTACATTTTCAAAAACCGCCAATGCCCGACTTAATTGTTTTTGCGTACGTGTGTGATAATCTATTATTTCACTCTTTCCTTTTTCGGAAAATTCATATTCCAAACTACACCAGCTAATTGCTCTATTAATCATATTAGTTGATACCAGATCAGCAATTTGCTCAAATTCTTTCACAGTATAAAGCAATTGGAAAGATTCACTTATACGTTCCTCATTAAGATTTTCACGAGTAACTTTTAGTATAAAGTCATTTATTTCGTCTCTCAAAAAGTTTACTTCCTCTTCTTTCTCTTTTATTTCTTGAATAATTTCAGATTTTTTTACCAAAAAAGGTATTATTATATCCCCGGTCATATCTTGAACTAGATTTCCCATTCTTAATGTTTCCTTTTTTGCTAAACTTAAGGCTAAAGATGAGTTTTTTACCATTCCATAATCAAGATGTACTGTTTTTAAACCTGGTTTTTCTAAAATTTTTATAGGAAGTATTTTTGTAACCATATTGGCAAAAATATTTATAAATGGTAAAATAGCACAAGTTATAGCAATATTAAAAATTGTATGTGCATTGGCTATTTGTCGAGGTGCTGTTTCAGCTAAGGCATTAAAATCATTAACTGGTAAATTACTTTTAGGAGAAATTATTTTTATTAATTCAGCGAATTGAGGAATCCAAAATAAAAATAGTAATACTCCCACTACTTTTATTAATGTATGCACTAAAGCAACCTGTTTTGCTTCCCGATCTGTTTTTATGCTAGCTAAAATTGCTGTAATAGCTGTTCCTATATTTGCTCCAAGCAGTAATGGAATTGATGCTTCTAAACTCAACAATCCTTGAGTAGCAAATATTATCATTATACCTATGAAAGCAGCACTGCTCTGAATTAATGCAGTAAAGATAGCTCCGGCCAAAATTCCTAATAGTGGATTTTCAAATTTTATAATAGAATCAATAAAAGGAGCGTAAGACCGTAAAGGATACATAGAATCTGACATTATATACATTCCAAAAAACAAAATTCCAAATCCCAGAATTGATTTTCCAATATTTTTAACTTTAACAGATTTTATAAAAGAATGGAGAATAAATCCTATCCCTACCATCAATAAAGAATAATCGGTAAGCTTAAAAGCTATTAATTGTGCTGTTATGGTTGTGCCAATATCTGCACCTAAAATTACACCTATTGATTGGCGGAATTTCATTAGTTTGGAATGTACAAAACTTACCAACATAACAGTAGTTGCACTACTACTTTGGATAACCATTGTAACGAATGTTCCAACTCCAACTGCTATAAACCTGTTATTGGTTATCTGGCTTAAAATGGTTCTCATTTTATCACCAGCAGCATTTTGCATTCCGTCGCTCATCATGTTCATTCCTAAAAAGAATAAACCTAATCCTCCCATTAACCCAGCAATTAACATAAACACCCAGTTTGTTTTTCGAGCAAAAACTTTATAAATTAAAAAATTGGTTTCTGGGTAATTTTCCAACTTTGCAGAAAATTCATACATCCCAGCTTTGGAACCCAGAATTATATTTGTTTCAGCAATGCCTAGAGAATCAGTATAAATGAGAGTATCAGCAATTACGAAATTCTTTGCTCCTTTGGGAACAGATATTTTTTTAAGTCTTATATATAAATTTTTTACTGGTAAATTTTTCTGATCTAGGACTTTTATTCTAATTGGCTTTTCCGCCTTTAAACGTGCTGTTTGGGTTTGAAGATCGCCAGAGTAGTTTGGAATAGATCGTGAAACAGGTTTAATTAATTTATATTGTGGTTGTATTACAATACTATCCTTTTGAGCATTTAGATTATACCCAGATAGTAGAAAAACATTGAGTATTATGAAAAAAAAATAACGATGTCTCATATATTAAACAAGGCTCTTTATACAAATATAAGAGCTATTGTTTGATAATGCCATTTAAATCGATATAAAATTGATTTTCGTACATTTTGAAATCATTAAATCCGAATGATACTTTGTTTCTTGCTACTGTACGAATCAGACCCTCATTTTTTAAGGTGTAAAAATCATTGGAGTTTTTAACCTGGCTTGCTAAATGTTTAGAAAGTATTGTAATATTACTTAAAATTCCAGTAATATAACCATTCCATAAACCTCGAGTTAACCTAAATGTGTTTAACTCCGAATCTGTGCTATCTGTAGTGAATTCCAAATTGGTTCTATAATTATATGTTCGCTCCTTAAATTCAATTATTTTATCACCATGAATTGAATATATATCGTATCCACGGTTAACAATTTTGTAATTATACTGTGAATAAAAATCAGTAGAATCATTTCCTGATAAATTATCATGAACGGAAAAGTTAAAAAACTCTATCTTTTCTTTTCCGAAATTCTTCTCAATAAAAATCTGTAAATGTTCACCTTTAACGATTAAAGTATCCTTATTTTCTTTAGAATTTACATCATAATTAAATTCAACCAATACAATTGCCTCGTTGTACTTCGTATAACAAGTGTCGACTACCAATACCGATAAATTATTATAAGCTATTTTAGCTTTTGATAATGAAAAATCCTGAAATTTTGTAGCATATAATGAATATTTTCCAGACTCTTTCAAATTTGTATAATCATCTGTTATGTTGCTAATTGTATTAAATTTCAATAAAGCAAACATTGCCTTTGCCCTTAAAGTTGCTTGTTCTATAGCATCCTCTTTTGTCATATTAGGATCGGAATATCCAACAATTCGAACTGGATTATTAAACTCTCCAATATTTAAAGCCCAATCCGGAAGTTTTTCAGGAATTCTATCATATAATTTTCTTTCTAAATCTGCTGTGTCTAAATATTCATCAAATTCCTCATTAAAGACATTTTCTTCATATGTTTTTTTATCCTCGTCGATTAATTTTGAAGTTGGCTCTTGAGCTGATAGGAATGTGTTTAGAAAAAAAAGAAAAACAAATATATTTATTGAATATTTCATTTTCGCAGGAATTAGCATAATAATCAAAAACTAAAAATACCAATTTATAGTATTCCTTTACAATCTTCGAACCAAAAAGTTTAAATTTTGAGATTTTTCTAAAATTTAAATCGTAAACCAACAATTAAATTGCGCCCTGGAGCTACAATTCCAGAGGAATATGGTCTATAACGATTATCAAGAATATTTTCTATACCCATATTTAAGGACGCACCATTATTGAATTTATAAGATGTCATGAAATTAAGTGTCCACCATGCAGGAGAATAAGGATCACCATTCTTATCAGTAGCATACATATATGGTTTCCCCTGTTCACTTGGAGCTAAATTTTCATACGTTATTTCTCCATTATAATTTGTGTATAAAGATGCTGTTATCTTTTCACTTGAATATTTAATGCTTGTGTTACCAAAAAGCGGTGCTGCATGACGCAATGGAATCCCATCCTGGTCTTCACCATGTGTATAGTTGATAATGGAATTCAATTCAATATTATTAGTAAATCTAATATTTAGTGATGAACTAAATCCATATATAAAAGCTTTATCTGCATTAACTATAGCAACTACTTTACTTAATTCTCCTTTATACTCTATAGAATCTTGACCATTAAAAGTAAAATCGCGACGAACAAATGCATTGGTTAAATAAGTATAAAATCCAGTAATATTAAAACTTATTATTTCCCAAAATTCCTTCTGAATTCCCATGTCAACATTGTAAGCATATTCTGGACTCAAATTATCGTTTGGAACTATTATAATGCCTGGTTCAGGATCAAAAACCTTAGCCATATCATCAATATTTGGTGCATGGAAACCAGACGATAAATTAAAATTAATCTGCCATTTTTTATTTGGGTGATATACCAAACCTATAGAACCATTTACAGCTCCATTACTTAAGGATATTTCATTAAAAGGAAAATCGAATAATGAAGTATCTTCCACACTTGAATAAAGGCTTACATAATTAGCTCTACAACCTGCAATTGACGTAATCTTATCACCAAAATTCTTCTTATAACTAATGTAAGCAGCTAAAGTTGTATAATTATTAGTACCATCCGGATAGCGAGTTTGCTCGGGTGAAGTTATTCCTGTTGTAATATCTTTAACATGAGCAGTTGAGTTTACTGAGTTATATACAGCTTCTATTCCATAAAATATCTGATTATCCTGTTTCAAGGATTTATCGAAATCTATATTAATAGAATAAGCCTTGACCTTTTCAAAACTTTCAGTTAGGTCAACTCTTCTGTATTTTCTGTCGTGTCGACTTTCTTTATAATCCTGAAACGCCATTGTTAACTTAGCATTATCGAAAAGATTATTTATAGAAGAGTAATTTGCATTGATACTGTGCATCATCCATTTTTGTGGTCCATAGTACCATTCACCAAATTCTAAAGTGCCGTTTTTATATCTTATTAATCGATCATAGCGTGGAACATCAGAAAGTTCTGAATAATGAAAAGCATAAGTCAAATCAAGTTTTTTTCCAGGTCTGAATCGAATCTTTTGCATTAAATTCATTTGATTATATCCCGATTCAATTTGTGCGTTAGGATCTTTATTAGAAATAATCGAATCTGTTCCATCTATCTGTTTAACATATTCACTTCGCTGATATTCTGAGTTGTTAATGGTACCCATCCGCAAATCATCATAATCGCTATAACTTATACTTGAAAGGAAGGCCCATTTTTTTGAATTAATATTAAAGTTAATATGTCCAGTTTTTTCATTATTAGCCGAAGAATATCGCATAAATGCATTACCATAAAAATCTGCTTGCTCACTTGTTGAAAGTTTTGGTCTTAGCGTGTGAAAATCCATTACACCACCTAAGGCATCGCTACCATATGTAACCGAACCCGGACCAAATATTATTTCACTACTTTCAATTGCATTTGCATCTAATGAAATTATATTCTGTAAATTACCTTCACGGTAAATTGCATTATTCATCCGAACGCCATCAATAACCAACAATACTGTATTTGTTGAAAATCCCCGAATCATTGGACTTCCTCCTCCTAACTGGCTTTTCTGAACAAACACTTCGTTTGATGTTGCCAATAAATCGGCAGTAGTTTGTGGATTGTTAAAAGCAATTTCCTTTTGTGTTAATCGTGTTATTTTATTGGGTATTTCCTTTATATTTTGCTCCCATCTATAAGCAGAAATAACATATTCTTCAATTTCAAAAATCTCTTTTTCAAGATAAAATGTAAAATCTTGAATATCCGATTTTTTAAATTCTAGCTTTTTATATGATGGATGCTGAAGATATATTAATTCGTTCATTGAAAATATCTCTAAACTTATCTTGCCTTCTTCATTTGATAAAATCGATTTCGTACGATCATAATTATAAACGGCGACATCCGCAACTGGTTCGTTCGATTCTGCATCTTTAAACTGAAGCGTTTGACCAAATGAAAAAATAGTAATATATAAACTTATTAAAGTAAAAAGCGTTTTCTTCATAGAAGTCAAAAATAATACTTTTTAAGTGTTTAACGCACTATTTGATTAGCTTTGATATACTTGGTTTAATCAAATTTTAATTATGTTTACAATTACTTTAATTTTAGT
>JBHOSR010000079.1:0-11642 GCA_042584405.1 Bacteroidota bacterium | reverse complement strand
GAATGGGGTGAGGATATTCAGATTAATGGTTTTAGCGGCACTTTTCATGTAGAACCCATGAATCCATGCACAGGTCAGCCTGTACATTTTTATATTGGTGAAGATCATCATTGGGTAGTCTGGAAATTCCATACAGGAGAAACAATGTCTTACGGTGAATTTGTTTTTGATACACCAGGTACATATCCTGTTCAAGCTTCTGTAATGACTGATTGCGGACTTGATACTGTTACTCAATGGATTACCGTATCTAATACTGCAGTCCCAGAAGTAATGATAAATTTCACTTCGGATTATGTTTGCCCTAATGATGAATTCTGGCTTTCAGCAAATCATGGATATCAGCATGAATGGTTTGTAGATGGTGTACCAATTATTAATATTGATGGCGAAATAATCACAAGTGAAAATCTAATATGGGCCTTCCCTGATTATGGTGATTATACTGTTAAACTTACCAATACAAACCAATGTGGTATTTCTGCATCAGATAGTATTGTAATCCATGTTGACAGCACATCATATGCAAATGCATATTTTAATTATTGGTGGGAAGAAGGCCATGGTTACTGTCCAAATACACCTATTATTTTCGAAACACATTCTTCTGGTACTTTTGAATGGGATTTCGGTGATGGATCAACAGGATATGGTCTTAAAGTTTCAAATACTTATTTTGAACCGGGAATGTATCCAGTAACTTTATACGCAACAAATGGCTGTGGTTATCAAGATACTGTTACTGACTATGTAAATATTGCACTAGATCCTTTCTCGTATATACCTTATGTAGATTTTAGTTTTGATATTGAGGGAGACAATCAAGAAGGCCCAATGGATACTATTACTATTTGTACTTACGAAGAAGTGAGATTCGATAATTGGACCGGAGGTGAAGATGGTGTTGAATATATATGGATGGTAGAAGGTAGTACTTATTATGAAGAAGAAATATCACATATATTTACTACAAATGGTACGCACGATGTTACCTTAATTGGTTATACCGATTGTGGCGCAAGTGATTCTGCAACGAAAGTTGTAATTGTGGATCCTGCCCTTATGCCAAATGCTAATTTAATGGCTATTCCAAAAGAACTCTGTCCGGGCGAAGAAGTATTTTTCTTCGACGATGGTGGGCAAAATACTACTGACGATAGCGAATTTTTAGTTTCTTACTCAATTGATTATGGCGATGGATCTCCGGTTGAAACCAATATTACAGCTTTTGGAGATACATCTATGCAAATATTAAGAAGGCATGTATACGCTACAGTAGGCACATATTATTATACTTTTACAGCAACAAATGCTTGTGGAAATGTGTTGACTGTTGAAGACTCAATTGTTGTAGCAGACGATGCCAATAAAATTCCTTTCTATTACATTGGAAATTCCGCTGAAGAAAGTGGTGGTTATAACGAAATGCAAGACTGGAGCACTATTCCTGGTAGACCCTACCATACATTTGAAATTCCCGTTGATCTTTTTGAGTGGGAATATTGTTCAACTATGGATAGCACACTTTATATTTTCTTCTGGTATGATGGATTAGATCCTGAGACGAATGATGAACCGCCAAATGGAATTGTTGAAGTAAAAGCTCCGGGGAATGCTATTGCATATATACCTTACGATGTAGTATATCCAAGCGTTGGATTTGCAGCAGTTTGGTATTGTAATCCTGGTTATATTAACGATCAACCAAATCTTTGGACGATGCCTATAGATCCAATCCTTCTTACACCAATATATTCTTACGACATTGAAATTGGTGGTTATACATTACTAGACCAAACCTTAACTCTAAACGGAATGGATTGGGATTGCTTGTGCGATGCTCCAATCAATAAAGTACAAGGCCAATGGAATTATCAAAATAATGAAGGATATTATACTATCTTGAATATTTGGGAAGAAGAAGGAGCTACTATACCGCTAAAAGCAGGAGAAACATTAAGATACAGTCTGGGATACGGACCTAATATGTATGGTGATCATACGGAAACTACTTATGGTACTATAACAATGTCTGGTGATTCGTCTCTAATGTTTTATGGCGAAGATACAACCTGTACACAAACAACCGTTATATATAATTACACTATTGTTGATAATGAATTAACATTTACCCTGGTAATTGATGGTTGTTTACAAAGGGAAGAAATGTTACTTGGCAACATATTTACCAGGGAGGATCATGACTATAACGATTATGATGAAGATAGAACAGGTTGCCCAGGTGATATTATTGAATTCAATATTCTTGGTGGAGTTTCTTATGAATGGCATATAGATGGAAACATATTTACAGAGCCTATGGTGCTATATTCATATGCTGATACTGGCATGTACGAAGAATTTGTAGTTGCTACAAATGCTTGTGGTAGAATTGATACCTTATTTACATGGGTAAAAATTGATACTACAGCCATTCCAGACGTTGGCTGGTGGATAGAAAATTGGAATCCTAAACGTTTCGAAGAAATCCAATTCATGTATGACAGAAGGGACTCATATAACTATTCCTATTTATGGGACTTTGGTGATGGAACTACATCAGTCGAGAAAAATCCAGTACATTTCTATACCGTTGAAGGTATGTATGAAGTTACATTAACTATTACAAATGGTTGTGGTTCAGGTTCAAGAACAGAGACCATTTGGATATCAGGAGCAACAACAACTTGCGAAGCCAAATTCATTTATGAAAATGTAGATGATACCATTTTCTTTGATAATAGATCATTGGGTAATCCTACAAATGTCTTCTGGGAATTTGGTGATGGTACTGTTTCTGTAAATCCAAATCCTGTTCATGTATATCCGGCTGAAGGTGTATACGATGTATTATTATCCATCTACGACTCTATTGATGATTGTAGCGACCAATTATATAAACAAGTAATGGTTGGTTCTATTGGTTGTTTTGCTGATTTCAATTATACAATAAACGCCGTAACCAATACAGTTATATTCAATAACTTATCTACAGGAGATATTAGTGAACTTTATTGGGACTTTGGTGATGGTTCTTTCTCTGTAGATGAAAATCCAACCCATACATATACATATCCGGGTTATTATTGGATTTGTTTATTCACCTGGGATGATGCTACAGGATGTTATTCTGAAAAATGTAAAGAGATAGCTGTGGGAGATTTTGGTATACATGCAGACTTTGGCTACTATATTGATTCTGAAACAGGAATAGTTGACTTTACGGACATATCAGAAGGGACCGTAACACACTGGTGGTGGGAATTTGGTGATGGTGGTTATGACACAGTTCCCGAAACATCGCATCAATATATTGAATCTGGTGAATATACGGTATGTCTTTCTGTTTATGATATGTATACCGATGCATTTGATGATATTTGCAAAGAAATAATTGTTATTACAGATACCACGGATGTAATTACACAAGCTAGATTTAAACAAATTATTGATCATACTACCCGAGAAGTAGAATTTATAGATAATTCATTAGGCGATATTACTGATTGGTACTGGACATTCGGTGATGGTACTTATGATACCGGAGATACAGTCATACATACTTATCCTGCACCTGGTTTCTATGATGTATGCTTAACCGTATTTAACGGATCAACTGGTGAAAGATCTGAGTTATGTAAGACTATTCAGGTCGGCATTTTGACTTGTAACGTAAATGCTAACTTTGGTTATATGGTTGACCCTTCCATAAAAGAAGTTACATTTAATGATCAATCTACAGGTTCTGCAAATTCATGGTTCTGGGACTTTGGCGATGGAACAGTATCTGCAAAACGAAATCCAAAACATATATATACAGATCCTGGATTCTACTTAGTAAGTCTGGCAGTTAGAGATACAATAAATGATTGCACAGACTATTTTGCAGACTTTATACAGGTTGGAGAATCTGAATGCGCCGCAGACTTTAATTTTACAGTTACCGATGCCACTACAAACACGGTTAAATTTACCAATAAATCAGTTGGAACTATTGGCGAATACTTCTGGTATTTCGACGATGGAAAATTCTCAACAGAACAGAATCCAGAACACACTTATGATAATCCAGGTTTATATTTTGTTTCATTGACAATTATTAGTTCTGATGGCCTATGCTTTGATTTCAGATTTAAAGAAGTACAAGTGGGTACTGTCGATTGCGATGCTTCGTTTACTGTTTATATTGATTCAACTACAAACGATGCATACTTTACTAATAGTAACGTAGGTTCAGCAACCGATTATTATTGGTTATTTGGTGATGGACAATATTATATTGGAACAAATCCTGTACATCATTACATTGCTCCAGGTTACTTTAATGTAAGTTTAAACACTTACAATGCCGGTAATGGCTGTATGGATTATTCTGAAAAGGTTGTTTTAATTGGTAATTCAGATAGTGATGTGGAAGCAAATTTCTTCTATCAAGCAGATTTTTCAACTCATGAAGTATCATTCTTCAATGAGTCATTAGGTGAAAACTTAACATTTATTTGGGACTTTGGAGACGGAACAACATCTACAGCTGAAGATACAACGCATACGTATGCCGAGGGAGGATATCATTTTGTATGTTTAACTGCAACAAATTCATCTATAGGTGCAATTAAAACAACCTGCAAACTGGTACAGACTTCAGATGATAGTGAAAGTTGTTTGGCTCAATTTAATGCCGATATTGATACTGCAACATTAGATGTTACTTTTGTTGATAAATCATTTGGTGATCCTGATATTTATGCTTGGAATTTTGGTGATGGTAATACATCAACTAGTTCTGATCCAGTTCATCATTATACTCAAGCTGATTTTTACTTAGTTGAATTATTTACTTTTAATTCTACAACTGAGTGTGAAAGTTATGAGTATAAATATATTAATGTTGGTGTTGACAATGATAGTATTCAAGCGATATTTACTTATCAATTTGATACTACTACTACTAAGTTTGGATCAAAAGGAAAGCCAGCGGATATTTGGGGTCAAAGTCATGGTGGAGGATCAAGTTTAAGTTGGGATTATGGTGACGGTAAAGCTAAAAGTGGTAAAGTAACTGCTACTACTTTGCGCCCAACACATGTATATGAAAATCCTGGAATTTATAATTGTTGCTTAACTATTGAAGATCCTATCATTGGACAAAGCGATACTTATTGTGAAGATATTGAAGTACCATACGAAACGCTTGCTTCAGAATCAATTTGTGAAGGTGATTCATATAGTTTCTTCGGAAATGATTTAACTACAGCAGGTGTGTATACCGATACCACAACTAGTGTTCTAGGAGTTGATAGTATAGTACAACTTACATTAACAGTAAATGCTGTTCCTGATAAGCCAACTATTAGTCAAAGTACTAATACTTTAACTTCAAGTGCTGCTGATGGATATCAATGGTATAAAGATGGCGCTGCAATTTCTAGTGCAACTAATCAAACTTATGTTGTAACTGCTTCAGGAGATTATCATGTTGTAGTAAGTAATTCATTCGGATGTAATTCTGTTCCATCTGATGTAGTTAGTGTAATTCCATCCGGAATTGATCCTATAAGCAAATTTGACATTAGGATATTCCCTAATCCAATGCAGGATTACACCAGAATTATGTATAACTTAACAAATACCGCACAAGTTAATATTAAGGTATTTGATGTTTCTGGAAATCAAGTTGCAAATCTTGTAAACACATACAAACCAGCCGGAGATCACGAATTAATTTGGAGAAATACTGGATTGCCAAACGGAATTTATTATTTGGTAATTCAAGCTGGTAATGATTATGTAACTAACAAATTAATCATCCAGAAGTAATTGGCTAACTGTTTTTAGAAAAGAGCTCCATTAAATTTGGAGCTCTTTTTTATTTAAGTAATTTTTCTGATACATCTTTTGTAAATTTACATTTTACTAAAAAAAGTGAATATGAAAATATATCTTGACTATAATGCTACTACACCAATTGATAAAGAAGTAGCTCAAGCCATGCAGCCTTATCTTGCTGATTATTTTGGAAATCCTTCCAGTTCACACAGCTTTGGTATAGAAACAAAAAAAGCAGTTGAAAATGCAAGAAAACAAGTTGCTAATCTTATTCATTGCAAACCTCACGAAATAATATTCACCAGCGGAGGATCAGAATCAAACAATTATGCTATTAAAGGTATAGCATATGCTTATGAAAACAGAGGAAATCATATTATAACTTCTACTATTGAGCATCCGGCAGTAGTTGAAGTATGTAAATATTTGGAAAGAAAAGGATTTAAGATCTCTTATATTCCTGTTGATGAATTTGGAATAATTGATCTTAAAAAACTGGAGAAAGCAATTTCAAAAGAAACAATACTAATTACTGTAATGCATGCAAATAATGAAATTGGTACGATACAGCCTATCTCAGAAATTGCAAAAATTGCCCAAAAACACAGCATTTATTTGCATTCCGATGCAGCGCAATCAACAGGTAAATATCCAGTAGATGTTAAAGAATTAGGAATTGACCTACTTTCAATTGCAGGACATAAGTTATATGCACCAAAAGGAATTGGTGCATTATATATTAAAGAAGGCATTCAATTAGAAAAACTTATTCATGGTGCCGATCACGAACAAAATAAAAGAGCAGGAACTGAAAATGTGTTAGAAATTGTCGGTTTAGGAAAAGCATGTGATATAGCTCATCGCTATTTATACCGTAATATTACGCACATGCAAGCTGTAAGAAATCTGCTTTATGGTAACCTTAAGAAAAATATTCCTGGTATTAAATTAAATGGACACCCTGAATATCGTTTGCCAAATACATTAAATATAAGTTTTCCAAAAATTGAAGCCAATATCCTATTAAATGAATTGGAAAGTAAAGGAATTGCTGCGTCAGCTGGAGCAGCATGTCATACCGATTCTGTTGATGTATCTTCTGTATTATCAGCAATTAAATTAAATACAGAATATGCTATGGGAACTATTCGTTTTTCAGTAGGTAAGTTTACCACAGAAGAAGAAATACATAGAGCATCAAAAATTATTATTGAAACAGTAAACCAATTCCATACCGAAAAAAGCGAAATATTATCTGATACAAAAAGTGATCTCTCTAATTTTAAACTTACAAAATATACACAAGGACTAGGTTGTGCCTGCAAATTGAGTCCTCAAGAACTTGAGAAAATATTAAAAGATTTGCCTATACATGATAATCCAAATATTTTAATCGATTCAAGAAACTCAGATGATGCGGCGGTATATAAAATTAACAATGATACTGCTTTGGTTCAAACCATTGATTTCTTTACTCCAATAGTAGATAATCCTTATGATTTTGGTGCTATAGCAGCTGCTAATGCTTTAAGTGACATTTATGCAATGGGTGCAACACCTCTCTTTGCCCTAAATATTGTGGGATTCCCTTCAAACAGGCTTCCAATTGAAGTTCTAAATCAAATTCTTAAAGGAGCTCAGGATAAATCTACTGAAGCTGGTATTAGCATTTTGGGAGGACATACTATTGATGACCCAGAACCAAAATATGGTATGGTTGTTAGCGGAACTATAAATCCTAACAAAATACTATCAAATTCTAATGCAAAAGAAGGTGATGCAATTATTTTAACAAAGCCTATAGGTTTAGGAATAATTACAACCGCATTAAAACGTGGATTGGTAAGTAAAGAAACTGAAAATCATGTAATAAAAATAATGTCGGAACTTAATGGTTATGCAGCTGAAATAATAAAGCAGTTCGATACTAATGCATGTACAGATGTTACCGGTTTCGGATTGCTAGGTCATCTTAGCGAAATTACTCTTGCTAGTAAAATTGATGTGGAGATATTTTCAGATAAAGTACCCATAATTGAAGAAACCTGGGAGTTTGCAGCAAGTAATATAATACCTGGAGGATCGATAAATAACTTAAATCATTTTTCAAAATATATTGATTGGAAAAGTAATATTTCTGATATAGAGAAAATAATCTTATGTGATGCTCAAACTTCTGGTGGATTGTTATTTACTGTTCCAGAGAGTCAAAAAGATAAAGTATTAAATCAACTTAAAGAATCAGGCATTACTCAGGCTTCGCATATTGGAAATTGCGTATCGAAAGGTAATGGACTTATTACGATTCTAAAGAAATAGAACATATACATAAAACATTTTACCCTAGGAGACGTTTTCTTTATAATCAAATATTGTGAGTATGAAAACTTTTAATTTAATATTCGGTATAGCTATATGTGTATTAATTTCTCTTACCTCCCTAGCACAAAACAACACACCAGAGTTAAATAAAGAGATTGTTAAGTATGTTGAATCTGTTATAGGTAAAAAAGTAGATAGAGGTGAATGTTGGGATTTAGCAAATCAGGCACTTATACTTGTTAATGCAGACTGGGATAAAGCATATGTATATGGTAACAGTATTGACCCCACTAAGGATAAAGTATTTCCTGGCGATTTAATTCAATTTAAAAATGTGAAGGTTCAGTATACTGAAGGGAATGCTACTTACACAGAATTAATGGCTCATCATACCGCTGTTGTTTATAAGGTTTTAGAAAAAGGTATATATGAAATTGCTCATCAAAATACCCAATTTTCAGGTAGAAAAGTAGGGATAAGTAAATTAAATTTGAATCACGTTATCAAGGGAAAATTATACTTTTATCGACCTACCTTAAATCTTGAAAATTAGCTTTTAAGGTTTATTGTTTACAGTACTTTTCCAAATAATTGACTGCCTCATAACTACCATACCGTTTACCTTTTTCCCAGTCCGAACAGGCTCCTTTTTTGTCACCTAATCTTAAACGAGCTAATCCTTTTTTAGAATATATATTACCATTATAAGGCTCAATATCTAAAAACATGGAATAATCTTGAACGGCATATATGTATGTTTTAGTTGCAGAATAGATATCACCTCGCAGTTCATAAAACGCTTTATCCGATTTTTTCTGCAATGCCTCATTTATAGTCTTAAGTGCTTCCAAGTATTCATCTTTCATAAAATATGTTTTACTACTTAAATAAAGTACATCTGGATCTTCAGGAAGAATTTCAAGAATTGAGTTAGTCAATTCAATTGCCTTATCAAATTGTTTGGTTTTAAAAAGCAAATTTGCTTTAACAATATAATGATCGATTTGGTATGGTTCTAATCTTATTAATTTATTGATATCAACTATAGCTTTATCAAATTCGTTTAGCACTCCATTAATTTCAATTCTATGTTTCAAATAATCAGGGCTCGATTTTTTCAATTCTATCGCCAAGTTTATAGACTTTAAAGCTCCTTGAAAATCTTTTTCAAAATAATGTATTTTGCTTTTCAGATAGTAACATTGTGCAATATTAGAGTTCCTTGTAATCATTTCATCAACTATAAATAATGCTTGAGTGTACTTGTTATCTTCAATTAATCGATCAACTTGGTAAAGTTGCTTTTCTGTTTGTGAGTAATAATTTCCATTTAAAATTATATTATTCAATTCTATATTATAAATACCAGAATAATCTGTATTGTTCAATAATTTATATAAAGGGATTTTATAATTTGAGTTAAGACTTGGTTGCATTCTCTTGATCTTCAATCCGTAAATATATTTGGAATTTTAGTTTACTGGAATAAAACTGCCTTAACTTATCGAGCTTATAGCAATAATCTAGTGCTTTTTCATTATTACCCAGAATAAAATATGTTTCTGCAAGGGAATAATAAAATTCAGGTTGAGGGTTTTCTAGAACTATAATTTCAAGAGAATCAATTGCTAATGTGTAATTACCGTTTTTAATATCCACAAATGGTTTTATTTCTTGCACGTTGATTCTCTGCGAAAAAAGAATTCCCGGAAACATCGAGATAATTAAAAAATATATTAATCTTAATTTCATTGTTTAATGCTTGCATTTTTAATAATGAAATGCATTATTTATTACTCATTACCAAACTCTCCACTCGATTTTCCTGTGTACACGTGAATAAAACCAACTATATTCCTAACTTCTAATCCTGATATTCGGGGTTCCCAAACATCACAAATATAATAGTAAACGCCTGGTGAAACTATTTTATTAGTATTTTGAATTTTTCCATCCCAATTAATTAAAGGATTGTCGGTTTTATAAACCAGTTCGCCCCAACGATTAAATATCCTCATATCCACAGTTTTCACATAATCTAAAGGATTTTCTGCAATAAATCTATCATTTATACCATCTCCGTTAGGTGTAAAAACGTTTGGAAGTTTATAATACGAACAGTTATCAACACATTGAATAAAAGAAACCTCGCTTTCATTATTAAACGAATCAATTGCAGCAACTGCATAGCATCCTCCCATGGACTCCTCAGGAAAATGTTCAAAAATTGTATTTTCGGCTCCTTCTATACGCAAAATTGAATCCAGTGCTAATTCAGTGCTTCTTACATAATATACCTTGTAAGCAACAACATCATCCGCACAAGTAAGGTTCGGATTATTCCATGTTAAAATGTTTTTTAAGCTATCGCAAGAAGATATAACGTTTAAGGAAGGTGGACATGGCCGTTGATAATCCTCAGGAACTTGACAATTTTCATGAGACAGGTTAACTGTTAGGCGCTCAGAAGTATCAATTTTGTATGTGCCGATACTTTTAACCTTATAACAGTAACTGTTTCCATTTTGTAATTTAGTATCCACATATGTTCTGCTTGTTGTATATGCTATAGAATCGTAACCACCAGAAATATTATTTAAGCGATATATTACATATTCATTGTCGAGCCAGGGTGTATTCTTTTTGATATTAATTTCTACCTGGTTATCAGCAGGAACTAAATCAAGGAAAATAGATGATGCAAGCTGCGGAATACCTATTCTAAATCGATTACCAGGAGTATCATTATACAAAGCAATCTCGTAAGAATAATGTATTTCAGCTGTATTTAATTCGTTACCTACTGATCCTACATCATAAAACGTAGTATCATCTAACCCTGCTATGGAGTCAATTCTTTTTAACCGCATTCCAAACTCATCATCAGATCTGTAAATAATATATTTAAATGGACCTACTGCACCGGGTACAGTATCTAAACGATCTGGTTTTGCCCAACGCACCATAATTTCTCCATAAGCAATATCTGTACTATCAATACTAACATTAGTTAGAATTGGAAATCCTGGTGCTATTGAAGCACACTGCTCTTCGGAAGGAAAACTTTGTGCACCATCAGAGTATTCAGCAACAATTCTATAGCAATAATCAAATCCCTGAACTAATCCTTCTCCATTATCATTATCAATATAAGCTGTATCTGTTGTTTCATCGACATATTCGTATCCTGAACCTTCTGGTAAACCAGTAGTACAACTATCATGAACATAATCTAACGAACCCACTTTACGGTATATCAAGTATTTTGCAGGATTACAATCCGGAGCATTCCAATTTAATCGTATAAATGCGTTTCCAGGCTCAGCTGTTAGTCCATAAGGTTCTGGTCCAATAACTTTAACATAGAATACCTCTACTCCTACTAACTTAACATCGGGATGATCATCCTTTGCAGATACGATAACCATATAAGGCTCTTTTCGAATATGATTACAAGGAACTCTAATATTGCACAATGTTACTATCTGAAAAGC
>JBHOSR010000078.1:0-11645 GCA_042584405.1 Bacteroidota bacterium | reverse complement strand
AAGATCGAATTGGGGATGAACCTGCAGATCCTCCATTTAATGAATTTGAATTTTCTGGCCTGGGTGGTATTGAATACAAAATAACTGAAAATATATCCTTTAGTGCAAGGTTTAATTATTCGATATTGCCTGTAAGAGATCATCCAGGTAATCAAACCTATTTTTTAAATAGAGGACAATACAACAATGCTCTAACCTTTGCTGTTTATTATCAAATAGCCAACTTTGGGAAAAAATGAAAAAACATAAAATTGTAGTTGCAGTAACCGGTGCCAGTGGATCGATTTATGCCAAATTTTTACTCAACAAACTTGTAAAAGTTCAAGATCAAATTTCTGATATAGGTCTGGTATTTTCTAAGAATGCAAAGGAAATCTGGGAATATGAGCTTGAAGATAAATCGTTTAATGACTATCCTTTTAAATTATATGAAACAACTGATTTTTATGCCCCATTTGCCTCCGGCTCAGCGCAGTATAACGCGATGATAATTTGTCCTTGTTCCATGGGAATACTTGGTAGAATCGCTAGCGGAGTTTCGGATGATTTAATAACCAGAGCAGCAGATGTAATTTTAAAAGAAAAGCAGAAGTTAATTCTTGTTCCAAGAGAAATTCCATATAACTTGATTCACATAAAAAATATGGAAACGATTACGTTGACGGGAGGAATTATTTGCCCAGCCACACCATCTTTTTATTCAAAACCCAAGAACATTGATGATATAATATCAACAGTTGTTAACCGTGTTTTAGATTTAGCTGGATTTGAAGTAGATACTAAACGCTGGGGAGATGAAATTAGTTAATTGGTATTGCATTAAGCAACAGCTAAAGCTGCTATACTTACTTTTGTTCCCTCTATTTCTAAAATTGAATTAACGCATGCTTCAAGTGTTGACCCTGTTGTAACTACATCATCGACTAATAAAATATGTTTCCCTTTTAATGCATTCTCGTTTTTAATAGTAAATATATTTTCGACATTTTTCCAGCGTTCAAATCTCGACTTTCGAGTTTGCGTTTCTGTAGCCAATGAGCGAATAAATGATTTAACATCGAGAGGTTTTTGAAGTGTTTCTGAAAGTCCCATTGCAATCCATTCACTTTGATTATAACCTCTTTTCTTAAGTTTACTTTTATGTAAAGGGACAGGAATTATTAAATCGATATTGTTAAAAACACTTTTTCTCAGTTGATTCCCAAACGATTTTCCTAAAACATATCCTATTTCTTTATTTCCATGATATTTGAATTTATGCATCATATATTGATAATTGCTTCCCTTACTAAATGTAAAAAATGCTGTTGCATATTCAACTTTTGTTCTACCCCAAAAAAGTTGTGAAACAGGATTGTCAATTTCTTTATGGTAATTTGTTTTAGGTAAATTGAATATGCACTTTGTACAAATAATTTCCTCTTGATTTACAAGATGTGTGTTGCACACAACACAAAGATCAGGAAAGAAAAGATTGAAAAAGTCGGTTATGTATTGAGTAAATACGCTCATTTACTTATTATCTTTAATCTAAATTACTAATTCTATTTTAGATTTTTCCATTCATTATAAAATTGTTTTAGGAATAATTCCATGAATTGGTGCCTTTCAATAGCTATTTCTTTCGCATATTTTGTATGCATTCTGTCTTTCAGAAGTAGTAATTTCTCATAGAAATGATTAACCGTTGTTCCTTTTGAATTTTTATACTTAGTGAAATTATTATGCATTTGTACATTGATTTCCGGATTATATATTTCGTTTCCAAACTTACCACCAAACGCAAATGTACGTGCAACACCTATGGCTCCGATAGCATCAAGTCGATCTGCATCTTGTACAATTTCTCCTTCGATTAAATCCATTTGATCTTTTACTCCAGCACCCTTATACGAAACATTTTTAATTATATGAATTACCTGATCAATAATGTTTTCAGGTAATTCAAATTGATTAAGCCAATCCTTAACTACTTTTAGTCCAGCATTTTCATCTTCACAAAATTTCCAATCAGCAACATCGTGAAGTAAGGCAGCAAGTTCGATTATGAATAAATTCCCTCCTTCCTTTTCTTGAAGTCTTTTTGACATATTCCAAACTCGATAAATATGCCACCAATCATGCCCAGAGCTATCTCCGTCAAGCTTTATTTTAACAAATTCAATTGTTTTTTCAAGTATTTGTTCTCTACTCATAATTATTTAGATAAAAAAACCCGCCGTAAGCGGGTTTAACTAATATTTATGTTTTTTATTCTCTTAATTTTTCTTCTCGCTTCCACTCAACTTCTCTTCCTAATAGCGAAAATCCAATAAATCCTTTAACATGTAAGGTTATATCATCTCCTTCTTCGAACCATATAAAGCATTTATATGTTTTTCCATTTTTAGGATCATAAATCGTTCCATCAACCCATTCCTTATGCTTTTCATCGTATTCAAATGATTTTAATAATTGTAATCCCAGGACTGGTCGATTGCGAAGCTCTTCATTTTCGTTATCATCATCTAATTTTGGAGTTCCGTCTTCCTCATTGGGTTCATCTAACCATCTGATATCTCCATAATACTTTCCGTTTTTTGCTTTAAAAATTTTTACTTGGGAATCTCCATCTTGAGTAAGCCAGTAACCTAATATTTTATCGGCATCCTGTGCTATTAAGTCTGGCGTAAAAAACAAACCTAATAACAGAGAAATAAAAAAAAGTTTTAGTTTCATATCACGAAATTTTAGTTTTTAGTAATTGCCAATATACTAATTTTTAAATAAAATTTTACAACCAAATCGTCAGGTTTGCAAGCTTACTCGTAAAAATAATCATCTAAAGTCCAGGAGCAAGCAGTTATTAATTCATTATCATTAAAGGCATTTTTGTTAAACTCTTTAATTTTTTGCATCATTTCAATAGCTTTTTCATCATTTGAAAACTGCATTATTATAGATGAATTGTATCCCGGCCAAACCGGTGTGTTAAATCGTGGTTCTCCTTTTACACTTTTAGCTGTAGCCTGCTCTATAACTTGATAATCATTAACATTACTTTCTTTGAGCAATTTTAGTAATGGTTCTCTAACACTTACGTTAAATGTTACATATATCATTTTCATTTTAAATAAATTATGAGTTAAGAAATATAAATTTAGTCTTCCTTTCTGTGAAAGATACTATAGATTGTAGGAACTAAGATTAAAGTAATTATTGTTGAAACTAATAATCCTCCAATTATTGTTACACCGAGTGGAGAATACATTTCACGACCCATTCCTTTACTTAATGCCATCGGAAGCATTCCAAGTATGGTTGTAAAAGATGTCATTAAAACAGGACGCATACGTGAACGACCCGATTCTAAAATTGCTTCTTTAATTTTATAACCTCTTTTACGCAACAAATTTGTATAATCAACAAGCACTATTCCATTATTCACTACAATGCCCATTAACATAATAACTCCTATAAACGTTGTTACACTTAAAGTTACTCCAGTTACAAAGAATGCTAAAATAATTCCAACTATTGTAAAAGGAATTGCGAACATAATTATAAACGGATCTTTAAGTGATTCGAATTGTGCAGCCATTACCATGTATACCAATAATATTCCAATAACCAAAATCGTATAAAGATCTGTAAATGATTCATTCTGCTCAGTTATTTGACCAGATAATTCTACTTCAACATCATCAGGAATTTCCATTCCATTTATAAGATTTTGAACCTCATCAGCAGCTTCTCCCAGAGAAATATCCACCAGACTCGCCATTACCGTAACAATACGTTGTTGAGATTTATGTTTAATTGTCATTGGTCCAGTGCCTGTATTTATATCAGCAATGGCAGAAATAGGAATATGTTCACCACGTAAATTTGTTATCCTAATATCAGATATGCTTTCAATTTTAGAACGATGCTCAGGAGCATATCTAACATTGATTTTGTAATCCTCTCCTGCCTCAGTATAATTTCCTGCTTCTGAACCAAATATGCTTTGTCGCACTTGTAATGCAATCATTGCCGTATTTAAAGAAAGTGCCGAAGCTTTGTCCTTATCAATATCAATTTGTATTTCTAATTTCCCATCATCAATAGTTGATTGAATCTCTGTTAATCCTTCAATATATAACAATTCAGTGTATAGCGTTCTTGCAAATTGATTTATTTCTTCATAATCGGTTCCTGTAATCTCAACTTCAATGGGTTTAACACTTCCCATTATTGCTTCTGATATCATGCTCCCCGCAGTTATATGAAACTTTTCTATTTCAGGTATTTCGGCAACTCGTTTTCTTAATACTTCTCCTATTTCAATTGCAGATCGATCTCTTGCATCAGGTAAAATTAAATGTGCGATCACAGTGGAAATATTTTTGCCTTCAGAGAATCCTACAGATTTAAGAGTTCCTCCATCGGTTTGTCCTGTAATTGAAGCCAGCGAGCCCGGTGTTATTTCCGGAACTTCTTCAGTAAAAACTTCCATCACTTTTTGTGCAATTCGATCAGTTTCTTCCGCATTTGTTCCTACTTCAGTTTCGAAAACTAACGAAATGTCTCCTGCATCGAATGCAGGAATATAATCTGAACCCAAATTTTTACCAACAATTAAACTCAAAATAAAAATTATAATTGCAATAGTTATGGTAATAGATTTGTGATTTAAAGACCATTTGAGTGCTTTTTTGTAAATATTTTCTAAAACAATAAATCGATTTTCGGTCCACTGGTACAGCTTTGTTCTTTTTTTAAGATCTTTTTCCTTAAACGCCTTTAAAAGTTTTGATGAAACCATTGGAGTTAATGAAAGTGAAGTAATTAAAGATGCGACCAAGGTTACTGAAGTAATAATAGCCAACTGTTTAAATAATAAGCCTACCATTCCTCCCACAAATATCATAGGAATAAAAACCATTAAAGTTGTTGCTGTAGAAGCAGATATAGCCATTCCCATTTCACTGGAACCAAAGATAGAAGCTTGCTTAGGGCGTGATCCTTGTTCAATATGGCGTGTAATATTTTCTAATACTACAATGGCGTTATCAACCACCATTCCAATAGCAATAACTATTGCCATTAATGAAAATATATTTATTGTGTAACCAATTATAAACATTACAATAAATGCAATAATTAATGAGAAAGGAATTGTGAGCAATACAATTAAACTAGATTTCCATTCTCGTAAAAAAACAAACACTACAAGCATTACAAATAATAAAGCCCACCACAATGTTTCAGTAAGATTATCAATGGATTCAACAATAAGCTCATCAGAATTAATTATTTCAAAAACTTCCATGTCGGAGGGTAACTTCTTTTCAATTTCCTCCATTTTATTTCTAATTCCATTTGCCACTTCCAGCGTATTAACACCAGACTGTTTTTGAATTAATAAAGCCACACCCAAGCCATTTTTCGAGCGTGCCCATTCGTCTTTTTCTTTGTATCCATCTTCAATAGAAGCAATGTCTTTTAATTTTATTATTCTTCCTTGATAATTTACTAATACAATATTTTCGATTTGCTCAATACTTTCGAATTTACCTGGAACTTTAACCGCAAAATCGTTAATCCCTACCTTTATATTTCCTCCTGGAATAGTTATATTTTCAGATTTTAGTATCGTTGCTATTTGACTAATTGACAATCCATAAGCTGATATTTTTTGAGGATCGATATTTACCTTTATTTCCCGCTCAGGTTGGCCAATATAAACTACAGAACCTACTCCTTTAACCATTTTTAAGGGTCCAATAATGTCATCTTTAATGATGTTGTTTATTCCAAAGTAATTTTCATGAGCAGTAACTCCATAAACCAAAATAGGGAATAATGATGAGTTTATTTTATATATGATTGGATTTTCAGCATCTTCTGGCAGCTTTCTTTTAGTTAATTCAAGTAAATCTCTGGCTTCATTTGCTGCATCAGTAATATTTGCACCCCATTCAAATTGCAATGCAATAAATGAAATGTTTTCTTGCGAATCTGAAGTAATGTCTTTTAAACCTTCTGTTCCTGCTAAAATTTCTTCGATAATTTTTGTTACTTGCTCCTCAACCTCATTTGCGGATGCTCCCGGATAAACAGTCATAATAGTAAGAGTTGGAAGTTCCATTTCTGGCATTAAATCAAGAGGGAGTCGTTGTAAAGAAACCAATCCAAGTAATAAAATAGCTATAAAAGCCATTGTTGTTGCGATAGGTCTATTAACACTTAATTTAGGTAATCTCATTGTTTACTTAATTTATTATTAACAAATTGATCCTACTTTTCCATAATAACAACTGACATACCATCACTCAATTTATTTTTTCCTGCAACTACTATTGATTCATTTGGATCTAAACCTTTAATAGCAACTAATTCCTCAACTGTATAAATTCTCTTTATAGGAATCCTTCTCGCAATATCCTCTTTAATAATATAAACAAAATCGTTTCCTGTACCTGGTTGGCGATATATTGATTCATTGGGAACAAACACTGCTTTAATCTTTGGTAATTCAATATTAACTTTAGCATACATGCCAGGTTTAATAATTAAATCATTATTTCTGATGCTGATTTTTGCTTTTACGGTTCTGGAAAGTGTAGATAAAATTGGATCAATTGCTACAATTTCACCTTCGTAAGTTTTATGAGGATAAGCATCAAATACAACTGTTGCCTTTTGACCTTTGTGAATTTTTGAAATATCTTTTTCATTTATATCAATTTCAATATTTAAAATATTAAGTTGCATCAATTTTATAATTCCGGATGTCATCGAATATCCAGGCTTTAAACTAGGAGCGAAAAAGAAATTCTCTCCTTCATTAACAATATGGTCGACAATTACTCCAGAGAATGGCGCTCTGATTTCCGCATTTTTTCTCATCATTTCGGTATTAGCAACAGAAGCATCATATTTAGCTTTTACATGATCATAATCCTGTTCGCTTAAACTTCCTTTTTCATATAATCGACTAACTCGTTCAAAATCTTTTTTTAATGTATTCCTTTCAATTATTGCCTGCATATATAACTCAGACGAAAGTTCAACCAGCAAATCATTTTTTTCAACTTTTTGTCCTTCATCGTAATGAATTTTTTCAACTCTTCCGGGAATTGCAGTTCCCAAATTTGCTTCTTTATTTGCATATGCGGTACCCGAAAAACTTAATACAGGAGTAAATTCTTTTTCTAAAGATTTAGCAACAACAACAGTAATTTTTGAATTTTTCTCTAGTTCCTTTTTGTAGTTCTCTTTGCAACTTAAGAAAGTTATTAAAACTACTAGTATGATAATGTATTTCATTTTCATTGCTTAAATTTTAATAATTTAACTGTCCTGTAACTCTTAATAATTCTGATTCACAAAGTTTATTTTCAGTTTTTGCCTCAATAAATTCCGAGTAAGCTTCTTGCCACATTGTTTGTGCTTCTAACAAATCTGTTGTATTCACTACTCCTTCATTGAAATTATCCTGCGTTATTTTTAAATTTTCTTCTGCTTGCTGCAAAGAGATACTTGTCATCTCAACCTTTTTAATTGATTCCGAATATTTAAATTTTGTTTGTTGTATTTCAAGAGTAATAAGCTCTTGTGTTTCTTCATATTGTTCCCTTAACGCATTTGTTTTATGCTTAGTCGCCTGTAAGGTGTACTTTTTATCGTTCCAATGCCATATAGGAATATTTACAACTACACCAACATTCCAATCACCTCCAAATTCCTTTTCGAATCCATTGTATGGATTTGGATTCATAAACAAATAATTTGCTGTAAGTCCGACATTAGGTAAATATCTTGACCTCATAATTTTCTCTGCTGATTCTGCAATTTTAATAGTTGAGTTTAACATTTCGATTTCAGGTCTATTTTTGACAAGCGCTTTTGAGGTTTCTTTTTCGTATTGGAAATCACGATTTAGAATTATTGTATCGGATAATTGTACAATAGTATCTAATGGAAATCCTAATGTTTGATTGAGTGCCATTCTTGCTAATTGCAGCCCGTTTGTAGATTTTAATAGTTTTAAATCAACTTCGTTAAATTTAACTTTTGCTTTAAGAATTTCGTTATTTGTTATAATACCTTCTTCATAAATATTGTTTAGGTCAGTAAGCAAGTTACCTAGCATTTGTTTATAGATGGTTGTAAGTTTTACCTTTTCTTGCAATGCAATAACCTGCCAATATCTTTTATCTGTTTCGAGAATCACTTCTGATTTTGTAAGAGTTTTTTTTGCACCAAACAAGTCTTCACCATAACTTGCCATTTTATTTATTTCTCGAATTTTACCACCCATATAAATAGGTTGTTTCATGCTAACATTAAACAAGAATACATTTTCCAAATCTAGTGTTACCTGATCGGCGGGTAAATAAGCATATTTTTGAAAAACGGGATTTCCATTATCATCTCTAATAATATTTCCGTTTTCATCTGTAACAAAAGTTTCTTCAAGCAATTGCTGATTAAACCCAAACACAACTTCACTAATTTTACCATTAACTATTGCTTCTTGAGGTACAACAGGTAAAAAAATATTTTCGCTTAAAAGGCTTATTGCCCGATTTGTCCGTATATATGTTCCATTAGCTCCAAACCTAGGATAATGTTGTGTTTTAGCAGATTTATAAATCGAACTCATCATTAGTTCATTTTCATCTGCAATTTTTACTTTTCTGTTATGAATTAAAGCAATTTGTCTACAATCATCTAGATTTAAGGACTTGCTTTGCGGAAACAAGAACCCCGGGATTAAAATTAGTATTAGTACAAAATTAAATTTCATTCTATAACTATTTAATCATTCCATAAAAAAGAATATGAAGAATGTCGTCAAGGTTTTTTTCTAAACCCTTCATGTCAATTTCTTCATCAATAATCATTGTAGTTTCCAAACCTTTTAAAAATGTAACCAAAGCCATAGCAGCAAATTTTGTATTTGTAATATTAAATATACCCTGGTTTACACCTTCCTCTAAAATATTTTTAATAGTTTGTTGCTCTTCTTTGTCATACCTTTTCCTGATCCGTTCCGTGAAAGCTAAATTTGCTAAATAATCATTCTTTAAAGCTTCGTAGAAATTAACCATATCCTTAAGATATTTCATTCTAATAAATACATAATTTCTTATTTTATCTTTAGGATTATCATTAACATTAATCACTTTTTTCTCTAACTCTAAGCTTAGTTCATGTGCTTCTTTTTTAACCACTGCTTCAAAAATTTCTTCTTTGCTTTTAAAGTAATAATAAATTGAGCTTTTTCCCATTCCAGATGCACGTGCAATATCCTCCATGGTTGCTTTTTTAAATCCGAGGCGACTAAAAACACCTGATGCAACTCCTACAATTTTATGTTTTATTGATTTCTGTTTTTTAAGAATATGCTCTTTGATCATTTTTCGAATATTTTAGCTTGGGATTCTAAAATTACGATATATAAAGATCAACGCAAAAAAGTTTGACTCTTTTTTAAAAATTCAATATTAACTAAGTGTATACAAATCCAGTACTCAATAATATAATGAGTATAATAAATTTAAAGTCTTGGAAATTTTATTTGATTAAGCCAAAGTATAATCGAGCTGCTTCTTCTCCAGGTCAGCTCTTACAATTTTTATGTTAATAGCATCTCCTAACTGATAAGTTTTTTTAGTTCGTTTTCCTATAATTGAATAATTATCCTCATCGAAAAAGTAGTAGTCATCATCCAACTCACGTATATGAACCAATCCCTCACATTTACTGTCGTTTAACTCCACATAAAAACCCCACTCAGTAACACCAGAAATAATTCCTTCGAATTCTTCACCTATATGATCTTTCATGAATTCAACTTGTTTGTATTTAATTGACGCTCTTTCCGCTTCAGCAGCTCTCCGTTCTCTTTCTGAAGTATGCTTACAAAAATCTTCATACTTATTTTTATTCTTGTTTTTCTCTCCAATCATATAATCTGTTAACATCCTATGCACCATCATATCAGGATAACGACGAATTGGTGAAGTAAAATGAGTGTAATATGGAAAAGATAAACCATAGTGTCCCACATTTTTAGTAGAGTAAATTGCTTTTGCCATAGAACGAACAGCCAAAGTTTCAATTACGTTTTGTTCCTTTTTACCTTGAACTTCATCTAGTAAATCGTTAATAGAGGTTGTAATACTTTTGTGCCCTGAGGTGTTAATAGAGTATCCAAAACGTTGAATAAACTTTGCGAACTTTTGCAACTTCTCTGGATCTGGTTTATCATGAATTCGATATACAAATGTCTTTTTCGGCTGACCTTTTTTAACAATTCCAATAAATTCTGCGACTCGCTTATTGGCTAAAAGCATAAATTCCTCAATCAATTGATTAGATTCCTTATGTTCTTTGAAAAAGACTCCTAGAGGTTTTCCCTTTTCATCGATATTAAATTTAACCTCCACTCGTTCAAAAGAAATTGCCCCGTTTTTAAATCTCCTAGCACGAATTTTTTGAGCTAAATCATTTAATAACAATAATTCCACTTTAAATACTCCTTCACCTCCTTCAATAATTGCTTGTGCTTCTTCGTAATCAAACCTTTTATCAGAATTTATAACTGTTCTTCCAATCCATTGATCTAAAACATCTCCATTATTATCAAGTTCAAAAACGATACTATAACAAAGTTTTTCTTCATTTGGCCGTAAACTACAAACATTATTGGATAGTTTTTCTGGTATCATTGGCACTACTCGGTCAACTAAATATACCGAAGTTCCTCGATCAAAAGCCTCTTTATCAACAATAGAATCTTTTCTTACATAATGTGTTACATCCGCTATGTGAACTCCAACCTGCCAATTCCCATTTCCTAATTTCTGAATAGACAATGCATCATCAAAATCTTTTGCATCTGCTGGATCAATTGTAAAAGTAGTTATATCACGAAAGTCTCTTCTTTCTTTATAATCTTTTTCCGTAATTTCTTCAGAAACATTATTTGCAGCTTCTTCAACTTTTTTATCAAAATGATAAGGCAAATCAAACTCCGCTAAAATTGCATGCATTTCTGTATCGTTATCGCCTGGTTTACCCAGCACGGTTACAACTTGACCAAATGGATTTCTATACTTTTCAGGCCAATCTGTAATTTTTACGACAACTTTATCTCCATTTTTTGCTCCGTTCAACTTTGGAAGTGGAATAAAAACATCGTATGGCATTTGCTTTCTATTCGCTGCCATGAAAGCAAAGTTTTTTGAAACTTCTACAACGCCAACAATCTTATCGTTTGCACTTTTTATAATTTCTATGACTTCACCTTCAGGTTGCTTCCCTCGTTTTTTAGCATATAGATAAACCTTTACAATATCGCCATTTAGCGCGTGATTTAGATTTGACTGACTTACAAAAACATCCTCATCCAACTCGTCAGAAATGATAAACCCAGCACCTCGCATTGTTAATTCTACTTTTCCTTCAATATATCCTCCCTGCGACGCTAGTTTAAACTTTCCTCTTGAAGTTTCTACCAAGGTTCCATTATCTCTTAACTCATATAAAATGACTGTAATCAGTCCTCTTAGAGCAGGATCATTTATTTCAAACTGCTTTGCTATTTGCTTATAGTTAAATGTTTTATTGGGATCATTAGTAAAGAAACCTAAAAAGAAAGCGACTAAGAA
>JBHOSR010000077.1:0-12093 GCA_042584405.1 Bacteroidota bacterium | reverse complement strand
GGTCATTCCCATGATTACAGCAAAAACCAATATGAAGTTTCGATTTAATATTATTTTGAGCAGTAGTTTCATTGTGTACAATATAATTATAGCAAATATAAAAGCTTATACTGAATTAAAATAATCCTTATAAGCTCAGCTCAAAGACAATTTATATTACTTTATGTTTAAAATTGCTTCGCTTATATTCACCTTGAAATTAGATAGTAAATTTCATAACTTTGATTACTAATCAAATAATTGGGAGTATTATGAAGAAGAATATCCGTATTTTAAGTCTTATTAATTGGGGGTTGTAAAACTCCGAAAGAAAAAAAAGAGCTTACTGATGATCAACAAGAACTTGTTGAAAACCAACTTGATTTATCAACACAGGAAGCATATGAAAATTTCTTAGCAGAATGGGGAATTGCAATTCTTGATAATGCGTCTTTTAAAGAATTGAAAAAGACTAATGATGGAAACTATAAAATCATTTATAATGTTGAACCATTTGATAACATGCAAGATTCCTTACAGATATATTATGAGACAATGATTGATGAAGTGCTATTGGATAATGGTTGGAGCAAACCAAAAGAAGGTTGGGATCCGCATGGTACTCTTTATGAAAAAAATGATAGTTATTTCAAATTTTTTATTCTGGTTTCAGAGAAACATAAAATCTATGAATTGGCTTTTAAATACGGAGAATAGATTAAGTTAAAATTAACATTCAGAGTAAATTGCATAAAACATGTATTTTACTCTTTTTATTTCATGCACTATGAAAAAAATAACAGGTTTTTTATTCATTTTTTTGCTTGTAGTGAGTAATATTTCAGCTCAACTTGAAGTTAATGACACACTTTTAATGGCATTTAAAAATGATATATTCTGGAGTGCATCATCAGAATTAGAACAAGATATTTATGCGGATTTTGGAAAATATGGATCAACAAATCTTGGAGATAATGATCCTGCAACATGTTGGGCAGAAGGCTCGAAGCATGATGGATCTGGTGATTTCATTTGGTTGACAATTCCTAAGAGCACCACTACTATTCGTGTCAGAAATGGATATCAGAAAAATGAAACAATATTTAAAGCTAATAACAGACCAAAAGATATCGAATTTGAGTTATACGCATGTTATGAACCTTCGGGTTATGTCACTGAATCTCATAATGGATTTTTTATAAGTGAAAAAATATTTTCTACTTCTGCAGTTCTGGAAGATAAACTAGAATATCAAGATATTAAATTAGGCTTTGATTGGCCAAAAATTCATGAACAATTATCACATGACAAAACCTTTGATAAGGACAGATATATTTTAAAGATTAAAATATTAGATGTTTATAAAGGAAATAAATGGAACGATGCCTGTATTTCGGATATTAATGTAGTTCCCAATCCATATTACGATATTACTATAGATGAACACGGTTTATTAAAGGTATTTGAAAATAAAACTGATACTTTGTTTTATAATGTGGAAAATATTTACCAGGTTGTGGATGTAAGTCTTGGTTTAAATTGGATTATATTTATTTTAATGCCCTCAGATATTGAAAATTCTAGAGTAGAAACCATATATAAATTATATAGTACCCAAAAAGAACAATTCATTGAAATTAATGATGTTTTTGAAATGTATGGTTTCGTAAAAAAGTCAGGAAAATTATATTTGGAAGGTTCCGATAAAGATTTTAATGATTTTTCTATTTGTCTTGATGAACTATAAAGAAATCCCGACCAAGATGCTATTGATCAGGATTTCAAAATAATATTATTCATATCTAATTGCATCAACAGGATTCATCCGAGCTGCTTTAATAGCCTGAAATGATATTGTAATCCATGCAACAACCAAACTAATTAAACTTGCAAGAATAAAATAAATCCCGTTTATTTTTACATGGTAAGGATAGTTTTGTAACCAGTTTTTCATTACAAAATAAGCTATTGGCCAGGCAATTAAATTCGTAAATAATACCCAGCGAATAATGTCCTTGTTAAGTTTATTAACGATATTATTTACCGAAGCTCCGAAAGTCTTTCGAATACCAATCTCTTTAAACCTGCGTGAAACAGTATATGAAGTTAAGGCAAATAAACCCAAAACAGATAAAATAAGAGCTATCCCTGTTCCCCAAATAATCATAGTAAACAATCGGTCTTCTAATTTATATTGGTTATTAAGCAAATCATCAAGAAAAAAGTAATTCCAGTAATAATCAGGATCATATTTCATTATCACATCTTTAATATATTGAATTGTTTCCACCTTATTGTTTTGATCAATTCTTATGTCAATGTAATAAAACCAATCGACATAATTTGATAAATAAAGGGGCTTAATTTCCTGGGTAGTAGCAAAGAAATGATAATCTTTAAATACTCCAATAATTACAGACTCCCTATTAGTCATAACTTCCAAACCTATAGGATCATCAACATTAAGCGATCTTGCTGCAGTTTCATTGATTAAAATAGATCTGTTGTCGTCTATTGCAGGATCAAAAGTTCTTCCTTTAATTACTTCTATTCCCATAGTTTCAGGATAAAAGTCTTGTACCCTGTTTTCGCTTATTGCAATAACTTTATTAGGATCATCGGTTTTTTTTCTAATACCCTGTCCACTTCTTCCCCTACCCGGATAGCTTTGCGATGCGCTAACGCTTTTAACATTATGATAAGTCAATAATTCTTGACGAATTCCATCATAGCTATTTTGCATCTTATCAGTACAAGAGGTTAATATCATAAGATTGTTTTTATCAAATCCTAATTCTTTATTCTTTAAATACCTTATTTGAGAGTTAAAAATAAAAATTGCTATAAGTAGAAGTGTTGATATTGAAAACTGAATTATTACTAGTAAAACTTTTAAGAAATTAGAATTACCTTCACCATCTAATATTCCCTTTATTACTTTTAGTGCGCTAAAACGCGACATAACAAATGCAGGATATATTCCTGATAGTATACCAATTATTATTGCAACCAATAAACACAAAATTAAAATGATAATACTACCTTGGCCTAGTAATGATAACTCCAGTCCTAGTTTTCCATTTACCACATAGATGATAAATTCTGCTATTACAAAACCAATTAGTAACGAAATGACCGATAAAATAACTGATTCGCCAAGATGTTGTAGTTTAAGTTTTGCTTTATCAGCACCAACAACCTTTCGTATTCCTACTTCCTTATTTCTATACTCTGATCGTGAGGTTAAAAGATTTATATAATTTATAACAGCAATAAGTAAAATAATACCAGCTAAGAATCCAAAGATATATAATGTTCTAAGCGAACCGGTTTTTCCAATTTCAGAGTTTAAATTACTTTTTAAGTAAATTTCTTTAAATGGTTGAATTGGACTGCTAACTTCATCAGCCCAATCTCCAAATCCTTCTAAAAGTACACGATCTGAAACCTGTTGGATCTTAAATTTTACACCATCATTTAATTCATTTTTAACCTTAAAAAAAGTATACGCATCTAATCTTAAATCATCAATAAAGCCTTCTTTATAATCAAAGTTTGCTAACAGGTCAAAATCAACAATTGATTTCTCAATATCTTCTAAAATCCATGCAACTTCCATTTTTTGATCATCAAATTCGATTATTTGCGATATTGGATCCTGATCGCCAAATAGTTTCTTTGCTAATGATTGTGTAATTGCTATTTTATCAGGGTATTTTAAAAACGAATTAGGATCACCTTGCAGAATTTTAAAGGAAAATACATCTAAAACAGCTGAATCTCCAATATAACATTTTATATCCGGAAAAAATTCATTGTTTGATTTTATCAGCTCAGAGTGAAACCATATTGTAAATCTTGTAGCAGCCTCAATTTCAGGAATCTCAGCTACAATTGAAGAAGCAACATTAGGAAGAGTGTTTGGCATATCACCCTGAAACATTTCATTTTTAAGTTCTGCTCCTATTCTGTATATCTTTTCATAATCGTCAAAACCTTTGTTATAGCTGGTTTCATTAAATATATAAAGAAATGCTACAATACTACAAGCTAAACCAATTGCTAAACCAAGAATATTTACGGTTGAATAAAAAAAACTTTTAAATAATTTTTTAACATAGCTTTATAAATTTAATTCAAATTACGGATTTGTTCATATAAATCCAATCTACATGCCATTGGTATTATCATACTAATAATCAATACTTTTTTTTTTACTATTCATTTAAATTCTATAAAAGTGTTAAGAATCTTAACACTATTTGTAAGAAAACCGAACAAATCTTTATCTTTGAATTAAAAAAATGAGTGTAACAGATTCGAGCATACTAATTATCGATGACAACGAACAAATTCGTGAATCGCTCGAATTATTTCTTGGGCGTCATTTTTCTTATGTGAAAAGCTCATCTTCGCCCAATAATATTGTTCATACAATTAAGAATAACACTTTCGATGTTATTCTTTTAGACATGAATTTTTCAGCAGGAAAACATTCCGGTAATGAAGGAATTTTTTGGTTAAGAGAAATTCTAGTAATCGATCCTAATAGTGTTATAATATTAATTACTGCTTATGGCAAAGTAGAACTTGCAGTTAGTGCAGTTAAGGAAGGAGCATTTGATTTTATATTAAAACCTTGGGAAAACAGTAAGTTACTCTCAACAATTAATGCTGGAATAAAACTTAGAAAATCCAAGGTTGAAGTTAAAGAATTAAAAGATCAACAGAGCATACTTATTAGTGATTGGGAACAGGATTTTAGCTTCTTACGTGGAGAGTCACCAGAAATGAAACAGGTCGACAACCTAATATCAAAGGTTGCTGAAACTGATGCAAATATTTTAATTCTAGGAGAAAATGGAACAGGTAAAGAAATAATTGCGCGCGAAATACATCGCACTTCGAAAAGAAGTAAGCAAATATTTATGTCAATCGATTTGTCAGCTTTAACAGAAACTTTGTTTGAAAGCGAGTTGTTCGGATATAAAAAAGGTGCTTTTACAGATGCTAAAGAAGACAGAGCTGGTAAGATTGAGGTTGCTCATAAAGGAACTCTTTTTCTTGACGAAATTGGAAATTTACCATTGCATCTTCAATCAAAGCTCTTAACGGTTATTCAGACTAAAACAATAACCCGATTAGGTTCATCAGAAGCAAAGAAGATTGATTTTAGGCTTATTTGTGCTACCAATAAACCTTTACACGAATTAGTTCATAAAGAAATTTTTCGCGAAGATTTACTTTTCAGAATTAATACTGTACAAATTGAAATCCCTCCTCTTAGAAATCGAAAAACAGATATTCTTCCATTAAGTGAATATTTTCTACAGTTATACTCTAAGAAATATAGTAAACAGGGATTAAAAATTACCAGTTCTGTTAAGTCTAAACTTGAAAACTATGGTTGGCCTGGGAATGTTAGGGAATTAAAACATACTATTGAAAGGGCAGTAATTTTATCAAATGATGTTACGCTAAAAATAGAAGATTTTGCATTTTTCGATACTGTAAAAATTGGCTCTGATGATGATGTATTAAATCTAATAGAACTAGAAAAACTTGCTATAAAAAAAGCCATTAAAAAGGCTAGAGGGAATATGTCAAAGGCGGCTGAAATACTTGGAATTTCAAGAACTACACTATATTTTAAAATTTCAAAATATGAGATATAACCGTTTTATATTAAATATAATCATTCGATCTACTATTCTTGCCTTAACGGCTATTTTAATGGCCTTTCTTGCGTTTAACAGGGAATGGTTATTCACTTTTATTTTTACAGGAGTGCTATTTGTAATTCAAATCATTTTTATAATTCGATACACAGGAAGAGTAAATAGAGATTTAGCTCATTTTTTGATTCATTTAAAAGAACAAAATACAAGCCTTAATTTCTCAAACAAGAATATTGACAAACTTTTTGGAGGATTAACTAAAGAACTTGGAAAAATAAACGAAGAATTCAAAAAAATTGAAAATGAGAAAATAAAAAACAAACATCTATTAAATTTAATACTTGATAGAGTTGGAACTGGAATTCTTGTAATTAACCATAATAATGACATTAAGCTCTATAACAAAGCCATTTTAAATCTTCTAGGAATTGAATCCAATAACATATCAGAATTACAAAATAAAGCAGTTACTTTTCTTAATGAAAACAAAGAACTTATATTAGGCGAACAGAAAATTATTCATACTCATGTTAATAATATTACACGAAGAGTTCTGATTACATTATCTGAAATTAAAGAAGATCAAGAAAAATTTAAAATTTATTCTTTTCATGACATTGACAGAGAAATTACCGATTACGAGCTGCAATCATGGAACGGCCTTATAAAAGTTTTATCTCACGAAATAATGAATACCCTCACTCCCATGTCGACAACCGTTGATACTTTAAAGGATTGCCTTATAGACAGGGGGGTAGAAAAAAATCCCGATCAACTTACTAATAAAGATATTCAGGATGCTGTAAAAGGAACTAGTTTAATTGAAACCAGAGTAAAGAGCTTGCAAGATTTCATCAAAAGATTTCGACAATTTCTCGACATTCCTATTCCTGAACTCAAATCAATTAAACTATTGGAATTGGTAAATGATACTTGCCATGCGTACCAAAATAAAATAGATGTTGAAATTGAAGATGTAGAAAATAACTTGACCATTTTAGCCGATAAATCTTTAATTGAATTAGTTTTAGTGAACATAATCAAAAATAGTATAGAGGCTCATGCAAGTAGGATTAGAATCAGCACCGCAAAAGCAAATAAACAGGTAATTCTTGAATTAAATGATAACGGGGAAGGAATTGATCCTTCAATTATGAAAAAGGTTTTATTACCCTTTTATACAACTAAAGAAGGTGGTAGTGGAATTGGTTTATCTTTGGCCCGACAAATTATGTATTCACACAAAGGAAATCTAGAGATCTTAGCAATAAAAGAAGGTACATCAATAAAACTATATTTTAAAACTGAAATAAATTAATTCCCTAACTTTGTGGTTCAATAAAAATTAAGAATGAGTGCAAAACTATATTTAATTCCTACTACTTTAGGTGATAGTCCTGTTGGAAATGTTATACCAGAATATGTAGTTAAAATAATAAATTCAACAAATCACTACATTGTCGAAAATATTAAAACAGCTAGGCGCTACTTGATTAAAGTAGGTATTAAAACCAAAATTGATGATTTGACTTTTTATGAATTGAACAAACACTCATCACCTGAAGAATATTCTTCGTATTTAGATCCAATAAAAGAAAATAAAAACATTGGTATTATTTCTGAAGCAGGTACTCCAGGAGTTGCCGATCCAGGAGCTGATATTGTTGCTATCGCTCACCAAAGAAACATCCCTGTTGTACCTTTAGTTGGTCCATCGTCAATTCTATTATCAATTATGGCTTCTGGTTTAAATGGACAAAGTTTTGCATTTGTTGGTTACTTACCCATTAAAAAGCATGAAAGAATAAAACGAATTAAAGAACTAGAACGGAAATCTCAATCAGAAAACCAAACCCAATTATTCATTGAAACACCTTATCGGAATGATCATTTATTAGAGGATATATTAACTAATTGTAGTTCAGAAACAAATCTTTGTATAGCTACTGATATAACATTAGAAACAGAATTTATTAAAACAAAATCCATTACTGAATGGAAAAAAGGTGTTCCCAATTTAAATAAAAGACCTACCATATTTTTAATTCATAAATATTGACATGAAATGGCTTATTCTGTAACTTTAACATAAACTAAACGTCTTTATGTTAATACTCTAATATGAATAATTGCTCAGAAAAAAATAGTATCAATTTTGCAAATACCTGGAATGAATATAAGGATTCTTTAATGTCATTTATTGTAAAAAAATCTAGATGTAAAACTGATGCTGAAGATATCCAACATGATGTATTCATTAAAACATACTTAGGTTTAGAATCAATTCGAGATAAAAACAAAATAAAACAATGGATATTTCAAGTTACCAATAATACGATTGCTGATTTTTACCGCAAACTAAGCAAAGAAGAAACGGGACATTTAGACGAGCAGCACGATGAATCTGAATTTGAAAATTCAAAAGATGAATCGTATAAACTTATACCTTTAATAAATAGTTTGCCCCAGAAATATCGAGAACTACTAATTCTTGCGGATATTAAAGGTTTGCCTCAAAAAGAGATTGCGGAGATTCTTGATCTTTCTGTATCAGCAACCAAGTCGAGGGTGCAACGTGGTAGAAAATTATTAAAAGAGCGAATGTTGGAATGTTGCAGTTTTAAAATCGACAAATACGGCAATATTGTTGAATGTGAGGAAAAACCTGCTTACAAAAAATACAAAAATCAATCCCCAGATAAAAAATATTAGAAATTTTGCATCTTTTTTATTTCCTGTCCGACATATTGATTGAATGTTGAACAATTAATTATTTAATGAAATGAAAAAGATAGTATTATGTTATGCAATTGTGCTCGTGTTTGTTTTAATCTCCTTAAATTCTTATGCTCAAGAACAAAAAAAATGGAGAATATCAGGAGGAATTCACGGATTCAAATATTCAGTTAATAATCAACCGAATGAATTACTTTATAATCCTGTTTTTGTAAAATGGGAAAATATTAATCACCAAAACGACTTATATAATGTATTTGACTATAAGGCTTTAGATCCATTATCATTTAATATGAACTTTGGATTTGACGCATTAATTAGATATAAAAAATATCTAATGATAAAAATTGGATATGATTACAGTAATTCATTTGGTATAGGTGGAAAAGGAAATATTACATACACAGATTTATCTTCTGGTTCTGTGTATGAAGAATCAAAGGAATTTAGCTATACTTCTCATCAGCTCACTTATTTTATTGGACCCATCATCCAAATTGAAGAAAATGGGCCAGAAATATTTATGGGATTTAGTATGATGTCACCTACCTGGGTCAATTACAATGAAAAATACAAGCTCATTGAAAATGATATTGTTTTAGATGATTATGACCTAAATTTTAAAGGATTTTTTGGAAACTGTCGAATGTTAATAGGAATGCAAGTTCCTATAAAAGAAAAATTAACGATTGGTACTGAAGCAGTATTCTCATTCTTTAATGGTATCGAACTTGAATCGGGTAACATAGTTGATGAAGGATTCAAATTCCCTGACATGAGGTTTGATATATCCTTGAGATATAAATTTAAAGAGTAAAAAATAAGGGATGGTACAAACCATCCCTTTGACATTTTTATAAATCATAAATTATTTGGTTCTAGAATCTAAATATATTAATTTTTTTACGCTCTTTACTAATACTAAAATCGTAGGTTATTCTTAATTCATGAGTACCACTATTAACTCCTGACAAACCATTCAACGAATATTCGTATCCATATCCTATGTTCAGTTCTTTATAAACTTTACCATAAACAAAAAGTCCTAATGCATCACCTATTCGATACATTACCCCACCACCAACTAAATCCATATATAAACCTTGAACTGTAAGGTCATTTGATACTGGAGATCCAGCAACAATCTTAGTTAAAATACTTGGTTTAAGTTCCCAATTTTTATCAATTTGCCAATTATATCCTCCAACAATAAAGTAATGGCGTTTCAATTGTTTAACATCTGTTGCATATTCATCATCAACTGTTGTTTGTATTAATTTAGGAACTGAAAATCCTACGTAATATCGATCCTCGTATAAATAGAAACCAAAACCCAAATTAGGGCTTATTTTCTTCTCATTATTCTCAAATTGAGGATCCTCTTGATCAATTATACTTAAATCGGTTAATCCGACCTTATAACTACTAATACCACCCTTTAATCCCATCGACAAGGTTAGTTGATCATTAACCCTTAAACGATATGCATAATTTACCGTGAAAAAAGTATTGTTAACAGGTCCTATCTTATCTGAAAGCAATGTTACTCCTAATCCTATCTTACGATCTTCTATAGGCATGTGTGCCGATAAACTAAAAGTTTTTGGTGATCCTTCTAGTCCAACCCACTGCAAACGTGTTAATGTATTTACATTTAGCATATTTGTAGTTCCAACAAAAGCCGGATTAATTGATATCGGATCAAACATATGCTGAGTAAACATAGGTTCTTGCTGTGCACTTAGGTTTATTGTAATACTAAATAATAATAGTAAACCAATATAAAACTTTAACTTCATAATCCTTATAATTTTCATATCCTCCCCTCCCTATCGTTTTATAAATACATAACCATTTTTCTTCTCCCTAGTATCACTTATTTCTAAAACGAAATAATATGTTCCTGTTGGCAGCTCTGAACCCACAGAACTTCCTACATTTGATTTTCCATCCCAATCATTCTGATAGTTATCATTTGAATAAACTAAACTTCCCCAACGATTGTAAACTTTTATAGTAGCTTTATCATGATGTTCTAAATTAACTATCTCAAAAAAGTCATTAAATCCATCATTCCCCGGTGAAAATGCCTCTGGAATTGTTAATTCTCTACTATCATTATCGGTATTAACTAGAGTAATATCATCAGGATCTATAGCATCATATTTGGAATCTAAACTTACAGCTGAAGAAATTACAAGGTTATAAGTAATATCTCCATCCACTTCATTATCATCCTGACCTGTAACTATAACCGAAACTGTATCAGACCAGTTTATAGATGTAAATATAACCTCAATTAGATCTATCATTCCTTCTGAATTATCATCAGATGACAATTCGATATTAACATCTTCAGTTGGTTCTGAATCAAGTAGTAACTTAACTTCTATTTCTGTACCATTTTCATCTGTTTGATTTTCATTTGCGATAACAGAAATACCTGCTACATCGTCATCAATATTGTTTAAACTCAAATTATCTACTGTTAATCCATTATAAGTTTGATCGGAACTTACCGTATTGTTCATTATAATATTATAGTTAATGTCATCATCATCTATATAATCATCCTGGCCAGTAATTGTAACAGTTTGCGCAGTGCTCCAATTTGAAGTAGTAAATGTTAATCTTGTCTCTGAAACAACACCCTCGGTTAAATCATCAGAGTTTAAATCAATATTTACATCATCTGTTGGTTGAGTTTGAAGTACAACCGTAAATGTTGCTGTAGTTCCATTTTCTTCTGTATTTCCACTTATCGATGTAACTGTAATTCCAGGTAAAGTTCCTGACATAACAACTACTTCTACATCAGCAATATCATAATCACCATCAATGTCAGTTACACGGTAGCTAAAGTTTCCTGAACCTTCAAATCCAGTATTTGGAGTATATGTTACAGTATTATCAACATTTATCATAACAGTACCATGTGTAACATTAGATTCAAGTGAAATTACAATACCTCCATCATCTAAACCCGTATCATTTCCTAGCACATCGATTGTTACATCAGTATTTACACCTGTATATACTTTATCATCAAAAGCAACTGGTATATTATTATCCTCTCTAATTGTTACCGTAACAGTTGCACTTGAGCAATCTCCATCCACATCGCAAACCTGATAATCAAAATTATCTGTTCCTATATAATCTGTATCTGGAGTGTATGTCACGGTATTACCTCCATTAACAACAGCTGATCCATTTGTTGGACTGTTTGTAACAGTAAGCACTAATCCTCCATCTTCAAGTCCAGTATCGTTGGTTAATACATCTATTATTACATCTGTATTAATGCTTGTTCCACGAGCATCATCATTAGCAACAGGAATATAATTTGGTCTTGGATTAATTGTAATATATACCTTAGCTATTGAATAATCACCATCTATATCACTAACCATATATTCCAAACTATCTGAGCCAATATACCAGTTATTAGGTGCATACGTTATGGTATTATCTCCGTTTACAATTACATTTCCATGAACCGGATCACTATATATTGCAACTAAAATTCCACCATCACTCAAACCTAAATCATTATTTAATACTGGAATAGTAACTTCAGTTTCCATAACAGTCGTATCATTATCATCGACTGCAAGGGGTACGTAATTGGTTTCTTTTACTGTGATAGTAACTGTTGCTGTTGAGCAATCTCCATCAATATCACATACCTGGTAATCGA
>JBHOSR010000076.1:0-12276 GCA_042584405.1 Bacteroidota bacterium | reverse complement strand
GAGGTAGTGGCGTTGGCAAATCAACCTTATTAAATCTACTAAGCGGAAAATTAAATCCCACAAGTGGGAAAATAAAAATTAATGAGCATTCGATTCATTCTGGAAGTAGCTCCTTGACTGGTTTGATTGGTTATGTGCCTCAAGACGATTTATTATTTGAGGAACTTACAGTTTATCAGAATTTTTACTATAATGCAAAACTCTGTTTTAGTGATTTTACTGAACAACAGATCATAGAAAAAGTAAATTCTGTTCTTATCGACCTTGACTTATACGATGCTCGGAATCTACAAGTAGGTAATCCTCTTAATAAATTTATAAGTGGAGGACAAAGAAAAAGACTAAATATTGGATTAGAGCTTATGCGCGAACCGATGTTGCTTTTTGTTGATGAACCTACATCTGGATTATCATCGATGGACTCTGAAAAGGTAATGAATTTACTTAAAGAACAGACTCATAAAGGTAAACTGGTTATAGCTAATATTCATCAACCATCATCTGATGTATTCAAATTATTTGATAAGCTATGGATACTCGATAAAGGAGGATATCCAATTTACCAGGGAAATCCAATCGATGCAATCGTATATTTTAAAACTGTTACCTCATTGGTAAATGCTGCTGAAAGTGAATGTGCTTGTTGTGGAACCATTAATCCAGATCAAATATTAAGAATTGTTGAAGAAAAAGAAATTAATGAATATGGTAAGGAAACCCAAATTCGAAGAACTTCACCTGAAACATGGTATTACAGGTATGTTGAGAATATAGAAAAGAAAATTGAACCAAAACATGCAGAGATAATTCTTCCTGATTCTGATTTTAACATTCCAAATTTCTTGAGACAGTTCAATGTCTTTAGTATGCGTAATTTATTATCGAAACTTACTAATACACAATATTTACTGATTAACTTGCTTGAAGCTCCTTTTCTTGCATTGATTTTAGGTTTTTTTACAAAATATATTACACCTGAAGGTTATGTTTTTGGCGAAAATAAAAATTTGCCTGTTTTCTTATTTATGGCAGTTGTTGTTGCGCTTTTCTTAGGACTTACTGTTAGTGCCGAAGAAATTATTAAAGATCGGAAAATTCTTGAAAGGGAATCCTTTTTAAAATTAAGTTGGTTTAGTTATATTAATTCAAAGATTGTAATACTGTTTGCTATATCTGCTTTACAAACATTTTTATATGTGCTTATTGGTAATACTGTACTTGAAATTCATGGAATGTTATTTCCTTTTTGGTTAATCTTATTTTCAGCAGCTTGCATGGGTAATATTATTGGATTAAATATTTCATCTGGTCTCGATTCTGTTATTGCTATTTATATTCTTATACCATTAATCTTAGTGCCACAGTTATTACTAGGTGGGGCAATGATTCATTTTGACGACCTACATAAAGGATTTACTAATAAAACCTATGTGCCAATAATTGGAAATCTAATGACTACACGCTGGGCATACGAAGCACTTAATGTTGAGCAGTTTAAAAAGAACAAGTTTGAAGAGATTTTTTATGAAGATGAAAAAATTATAAGTAACGCTGATTATAAAACTTCGTTTTTAATTCCCCAGCTGCAAAATAAATTAGGCCTCTGTATGCGAAGGAAAGATAGTGGAATGGATTCTTTGGCTTTGCTTAGGGATTTAAAAATAATTAGCAACGAGCTGGAAATTGTCTCATTAACAGAGGAATTGCCTCCGTTTCAGTATTTACATTTATTAAACTATAACGATTTTAGCGAAAGTGTAATGGAAAAAACTTATCAGTATTTAGTGAGATTGGACAATATTCTTACCGAAGCAGAAAAAGATGCTAATGAAAGAAAAGATACAAAATATCAGCAGATGATTGGAGAATTGGGGCAAGAGGGTTTCGTAGAATTTAAACAACGATATTACAATAAGAAACTTGCCGATATTGTTCTAAACAGAAATGAAATTAGCAAAGTATATCAAACGAATAAACGTCTGGTGCAGAAAAAAGACCCAATATTTATGGAACCAACCTCGAATTTTGGAAGAGCACATTTTTATGCGCCAATTAAAATTGTTAATGATGTTAAAATTGATACACTTTGGTTTAACATTGTAATGATGTGGTTAATTACAGGAATTTTGTATTTAGCACTCTTGTTTGATGTATTAAGAAAAGGATTAAAATATATGCAATCTCTTAATTTTAGGGAAAGATTTCTAAATAAAACCAGGTCCTAATAGTCCTTTTTTGATGGTGATATAAATTGCATTATTGCTGGTAACTTATTTAAAAACTTTACGTAATAGAATTACATAAATCTTATATACTTGTTATTACAGAATGAGTTTGATAATTGAAAAAGAGCTTGATACTCCTTATATTAAGCTAGAAGCAGGTTTAATAAAAATGGAAGGCAGATTAATGCCTGAAAATATTTTATTGTTTTTTAAACCGGTTGAGAAGTGGATAAATAGATACCTTAAAAAGCCTGCTGAGTTTACTAAAATCGACTTAAACTTATCATATTTAAATAGTTGTTCAACAAAGCGTATGTGTGATCTTCTTAAATTTTTTAACAAAAAATTCCTTGAGGGTTACAATATGAAAATATATTGGACATATGAAGAAGGTGACGATACAATGCAAGAAATAGGAAATGATTTAGAATCTGCAGTTGAAATACCTTTTGAATATATCGTAACTGAGTTAGAAACAAAAGAAAGAAAACGCATAAAAGTAAAAAATAAACTTACAGGCAGAATAGGTGAGATATCACTAAAATATTGGGAAACAATAAAAAGAAACGGACACGAACGTGACTTTGAACTTCTAGAATCTATTAAATACTAAACCCCATTATATCCTCGTACAACTCCTCTTTCAGAATTTTTAAAAAAATCCAATATATAATCTCTTTCAGCCGATTGCTTTATTTCTGTTTCAATATATTTAAGTGCTTGAGTTACATTTTGTTCTTTAACAAATATTTCCCTATAAATGTCTTGAATTTGAGATATCGTTTCGTTCGAAAATCCTCTACGACGTAAACCTACTGAGTTTACACCAACATATGATACAGGTTCGTGAGCTACAGTAATATACGGTGGAACATCTTTTCGAACAAGTGATCCTCCGGAAATCATTACATGACCTCCAATATGTACAAATTGATGAATTTGAACATCTCCACTTATTACAGCAAAATCATCAATAACGATTTCACCTGCGACATTTGTGCTATTAGAAATTATAATATTATTTTTTAAAAAGCTATCATGACCAATATGAACATAAGCCATTAATAAGCAATTATTTCCAACAACAGTTTTTCCTTTTGATGCAGTACCTCTATTTACTGTTACACATTCACGTAAAGTAGTATTATCTCCAATTTCTGCAGTTGTCTCTTCACCTTTAAATTTTAAATCTTGTGGAATAGCAGAAACGACAGCTCCAGGAAAAATCTTACAATTTTTGCCAATTCTAGCACCTTCCATGATTGTCGTATTAGGTCCAATCCATGTGTCATCGCCAATTACTACGTTTTTGTCTATCCAGGCAAAAGCTTCAATTATTACATTCTCTCCTATTTTTGCCTCAGGATGTATATATGCTAAATCTCTGCTCATTTGATTTGTGTTATTTAATTTTAGAAACTTGAGCCATTAATTCACCTTCCATAACCAGGTCGTCACCAACAAATGCTTGTCCAAACATATTTACTAATCCTCGTCTTATTGGTGATAGAAGTTCCAATCTAAATATAATTGTATCTCCAGGTCCTACTTTTCTTTTAAATTTAACTTTATCAATTTTTAAAAATAAAGTTCCATAATTTTCAGGATCTTCAACCTGACTCAATGCTAAGATTCCTCCAACCTGAGCCATGGCTTCAACTTGCAGTACACCTGGCATAATAGGTTCTTCTGGGAAATGTCCAAGAAAGAAATTTTCGTTCAGGGTAACATTTTTTATTCCAATAACCGAGGTTTCGTTCATTTCCGTAACTTTATCGACCAACAAGAAAGGATACCTGTGAGGTAATATTTTCTTAATTTGATTTATATCGTATAAGGGTTTCTTTGTGGGATCATATTTTGGAATTGCAATACGTGATAATTCTTTAATTATATTTTCCTTAATTATTTTCGCTAATTGAGTATTAGCATAATGTCCTGGACGAGTTGCAACAATCTTTCCTTTTATTGGGCGACCAATTAAAGATAAATCTCCTAAAATATCTAAAAGCTTATGACGCGCTGGTTCGTTACTAAAACGTAAATCAACATTGTTTAAAATACCTTCTTTTACTTTAACATGAGGTTTGTGAAATAAATCAGCCATTCTATCTAGTTCTTCTTGCGGAACTTCATTTTCCATAATTACTATTGCATTTTTCAAATCACCACCTTTAATGAGATTATGCTTTAATAATTGTTCTAATTCATGGAAAAACACAAAAGTTCTAGATGGAGCAATTTCTTTTTCAAAATCATGTGAAGGATGATATGAAGCATATTGGTGTCCCAAAACTTTTGAATTGTAATCAACCATTACATCAACTGAAAATTGATCATCAGGATAAGCTACAATTTCAATATTATTTTCTTCGTCACGAAAAACAGTACGTTCCTTAATTTCATAAAAATTTCTCTCTGCGTCTTGCTCTTCAAAGCCTGCTTTTTTTAATGCTTCAACATATTTTATTGAGCTACCGTCAAGAATAGGTGCTTCAGGACCTGTAAATTCCATTAAAATATTATCAAGTTCTAATCCAACCAGAGAAGCTAAAACATGCTCAATTGTATGAATCTGTACACCATTTTCTTCTAATGTAGTTCCTCGCGAGGTTTCAACTACATTGTCAACTATTGGTGTAATAAATGGTTTTCCTTCTAAATCTATTCGTTGAAATTTATATCCGTGATTAATGGGTGCTGGTTTAAATGTAATTTCTACATCATATCCAGTATGCAATCCTTTACCTGATAAAGAAACAGATTCTTTAATGGTTTTCTGTTTTTGCGACATATAATAATTTTTAATTCAATTTTAATAATCAAAAAATCGCCGCAAGTTACAAAAAACTTATAAAATTCCAGTACAAGAAATTCGAATATAATGAAAATGCATGTAAAAAAGTTCTTTATTCCCCTTTTAGCTTCTTTAATTCGTTTTCTAATTCTTTGACTCTTTTATATAAGTCGGGAAGTTGTTTATAAACAATAAACGATTTTTGAAACTCTCGTATATTAAATGCTGGAGTTCCCATTACAATACTTCCAGGTTCTTTAATTGTATTAGGAATGCCAGCTTGAGGTGTAACTTTTACACCATCTGCAATTTGAATGTGAGGAGCAACTCCTGATTGACCACCAAACTGACAGTTTTTACCAATTTTAGTTGAACCGGCAATACCGCTTTGAGCTGCAATAACAGTATTTTCACCAATTTGAACATTATGTCCAATCTGATTCAAGTTATCTAGTTTCGCGCCTTTTTTAATAAAGGTTGAACCCATTGTTGCTCTGTCTATGGTTGTATTCGATCCAATTTCAACATTATCTTCAACAATTACATTTCCTAATTGTGGGATTTTACGGTAAACATTATTTTCGTCAGGAGCAAAACCAAATCCATCCGAACCAATAACTGCTCCTGAATGAATTATACAGTCTTTACCTATCATACACTCATGATAAACTTTAACTCCTGAATTTAAAGTAGAATTCTTTTTAACCGTTACATTATCATCGATAAAAACATGAGGGAAAAGCTTTACCCCATCTTCAATAACAACATTTTCTCCGATATATACAAAAGGAGCAATATACACTCCATCACCAATTTTAGCTGATTTTTCAATAAATGCTAATGAACTCACTCCCTGTTTAACTGGTCTGGCCTGTTCTGCAAGCTCAAGAAGTTTTGCAAAACTTTCGTATGCATTTTCTACTTTAATTAAAGTAGTTGTAACATTATTCTCTAACTCAAAATCTCTGTTAATTAAAACAATAGAAGCTTCTGTAGTATATAAATATTTAGTGTATTTAGGATTAGCTAGAAAAGCCAGTGTGCCTGATGTAGCTTCTTCAATTTTAGCAACATTATTAACTATAACATCAGGATTCCCAATAACTTCTCCTTTTAAAAATTCGGCTATGGCCTTAGCTGTAAATTCCATGTTTATTTGGTTTTAAAACATTTACACAAAAATAGTATTTATATGTAAAAGTTATTTAATTTCTTTTGGATAACATAAAAAATATTTTCGAACGGTTTTTGATAATACCGAAGTGTTTAGCATATCAGAAGCTTCTGCAATGTCAACGATTGTACCGTTTTTGTAAAATATTTGAATTTTATCGTCTAACGCACTATAAGCATTTTTACTAATATGATTGGTGAAAACTAAATAATCAACTTCTTGTTCAGATAGATTTAGTTTTTTTGATGCCTTTGTTTTTAATTCCGATATTCTATCTGATTCAAAAGGAATATCTTGTATTTCAATCTTTAATAAATTGCGATTTAGTAATCTGTGAGAAAGATGCGAAAGAACTTTATCGGAACTTTTCAACCATACTTTAGCCAAAGAAAAAACATCATTATCGTCAATTGAAGAAAAGGCGTTTAACAAATCAATAGTATTTGATTTTACATCATTAGGAATGTTTAAAAGAAATTTAAGATCATTAGTTAAATAAATTTCTTGGTTATTCGATGTTAAATATTTAACACGTTCAAATACTTTAATTAATAATTGTTCAGCCGAAACAACGGTTTTATGCAAATATACTTGCCAATACATTAACCAGCGTGCTATAAGAAATTTTTCGATTGAATGAATTCCTTTAGCCTCCACTACCAGTTGATCGTTATATACGTATAACATTTTTATAATTCTGTCGGAACTTATTACACCTTCCGAAACACCTGTATAAAAACTATCTCTGCGTAAATAATCGAGTCTGTCAACATCTAGTTGGCTAGAAACCAATTGGTGAAGAAATTTTTTATGATATTTATTTTTAAAAATCTCTAATGCTAAAGATAATTTTCCATTGTATTCTTTGTTTAAAGTTTCCATATACAAAAGAGAGAGATCCTCGTGACCGTATTTTTCAACTATAAAATGTTCTAGGGTATGTGAAAACGGTCCATGTCCAATATCATGTAACAAAATTGCTAAAGTAACCGCTTCTTCTTCATCAGCTGTTATTTCGATATGTTTTGATCTTAGCACATTTATAGCTAATGATATTAAATGAACAGCTCCTAAGGTGTGTTGAAATCGTGTATGAACAGCTCCGGGATAAACATAATCAGTTAATCCAAGTTGTTTTATTCTTCTTAATCGCTGAAAATAACGATGCTCAATAATATCGTATACAATTTCGGAAGGAATGTTTATTAATCCGTAAACTGGATCGTTAACAATTTTTCTTTTGTTTGGCCAACTATTACTCACACAATAATTATTAAGTTATCTAACAAAAATAAACTAAATTGAGGAATTAGCTAGACATATTATTTGGTAAAAGTAGCTCCAAACTTTCCAAAATAATTAAACCTTAGCATATAACTATTCAAAATACCCTAATTTTCAGGTCAATAATTTTGCGTTTTACAAGTTTATTTATACTTTTGCGGCTGAATTATGCTTGATTTGTGTAAGGGGACTTAGTCCCCTTTATTATTATCATGTTGAGAAGATGATTACGAAAGAAAAAATAGAAGAAATAATATCAGAAATAATAAAAGAGAAAGATGCTTTTATTGTTGATATTAAAGTAAGTTCATCAAATAAAATTAATATTGAAATAGATAGCACAGATGGATTTTCAATTGATGATTGTGTTGAAGTTAGTAGACTGATTGAGAGTAACCTGGATAGAGACAAGGAAGATTATGAGCTAGAAGTTGCTTCTGCTGGATTATCTGAACCTTTTAGGGTTATGCAACAGTATAACAAAAATATAGGAAATGAGGTTGAAACTATTACTAAAGAAGGAATTAAAATAAGCGGAGTGTTATCGAATGTTTCAACTGATGGATTTGAGCTTGAAGAATCAAAGATGGTAAAAGTTGAGGGTAAAAAAAAGAAGCAAAATATTATTGAAAAGCACCAGTTTTCTTTTGATCAGGTTAAATCAACAAAAGTTATTATTAAGTTTAAATAAAAAGCTAAACATATAAAGTAAAATGGAAAATTTGAATTTGATCGACACTTTTTCTGAGTTTAAAGAATTAAAGAATATCGATCGTGCAACGATGATGACAGTTCTTGAAGATGTTTTCCGAAACTTGTTACTAAAAAAGTTTGGAACTGATGAGAATTTTGATATTATCATTAATATCGACAAGGGTGACTTTGAAATTTGGAGAAATCGCGAAGTTGTTAAAGAAAAAGATTTGGAAGATACTAATCTTCAAATTACGTTAAAAGAAGCTAAGAAAATTGATGAAGATTACGAGGTTGGTGAAGAAGTAACCGACGAAGTAAAACTTCTAGATTTTGGAAGAAGAGCAATTTTAGCACTTAGACAAAACCTAACAAACAGGATACTTGATCTTGAAAAGAATAATATTTTCAATAAGTATAAAGACAAAATTGGAGATGTTGTTACAGGTGAAGTGTATCAAGTATGGAAAAAGGAGATTCTTACATTAGATGATGAAGGAAATGAGCTGATATTACCAAAATCGGAACAAATTCCGTCAGATTATTTTAGAAAAGGTGATACAATTCGTGCAGTTGTTGTTCGTGTTGAGATGAAGAACAACAATCCGTTAATTATTTTATCACGTACAAGTCCTGTTTTCCTTGAAAGATTGTTTGAGCTTGAAGTGCCAGAAATTTTTGATGGTTTAATAACTATTAAGAAAATTGTTAGAATTCCTGGAGAAAGAGCTAAAGTAGCTGTTGAATCTTACGATGAAAGAATTGACCCAGTTGGTGCATGTGTAGGAATGAAAGGATCCAGAATTCATGGAATTGTACGTGAGTTAAGGAATGAAAATATAGATGTAATTAATTTTACAAATAATACTCAATTATTTATTCAGAGAGCGTTAAGCCCTGCAAAAATAATTTCAATTAAACTAAACGAAGAAGAAATGCGAGCTGATGTATATCTTCTACCTGAAGAGGTTTCATTAGCAATTGGTAAAGGCGGATTGAACATTAAGTTAGCAAGCCAGTTAACAGACTATGAAATTGATGTATATCGTGAAACAGATGGTGAAGACGATGAAGATGTAAGTATCGACGAATTTGCTGATGAAATAGAAAGCTGGGTACTAGATGCATTAAAAGCTGTAGGATGCGATACAGCAAAAAGTGTTCTTGAATTATCACGAGAGGATTTAATAAAAAGAACTGATTTAGAAGAAGAAACGGTTGATGATGTAATCAAAATTTTTAAATCAGAATTTGAATAATTTAATACATTAGTTATAAATTAGCAAATATTAGGTTTTTTAAATAGGTTTAGAAGTACAGTATAACAACAAGTATGGCAACAAGACTTAGTAAAGCGGCAAGAGAATTTAATGTGGGAATTTCAACAATTGTTGAGTTTCTGCATAAGAAGGGATTTAGCATTGATTCAAATCCAAATACGAAAATTTCTCCAGAACAATATGAATTATTAATTAAAGAATATAGTTCGGATAGTGATGCAAAAAGGGAATCAGAGAAGTTAAGCTTAAATCAGTTTCGAGGTGGTAAAGAATCAGTATCGATTGCTGACATGACTGAAGAGACTGACATTGAGAAAGATGCCGAAGATGAAGATTCTTTTATTCAGGAAGAAGAAATTATTATTACCGATGTGAGCAGCTCATCCAAATCTGTTACTCCACAAGCGAGCGAAGATGAAGATAAGGTAGAAGAAAAGAAAGAAATAGAAAAAGAACCAGCTACTGAAGAGAAGGAAGAGAAAAAACCGGAATCACCTGATGCAAAAGAACCAGTTAAAGTTGTTGGAAAAATCGATTTAGCTTCTATAAACCAAAAAACCAGACCTGATAAAAAAACTAGAAAACAACGAGACGAAGAGGAACGAGTAGCAAAAGTGGCTAAAGAATCAGAAGCTGTAAAAGCTGCGGCTAAAAAAGATATTCCTGAGAAGGAAGATGAAAAGAAAGAAGAGTCAATTGAAAAAGTGCAAGTTCAAGAACCTGAAGTTTATAAATCTTCAATTGAAAAGTTATCTGGACCAACTGTAGTGGGTAAAATCGAATTACCAAAGGCTCCACCACCAAAAGAAAAGAAAAAAGAGCCCGTTGCATCATCATCAGATGATCAAAGAAATAAAAAGAAAAAAAGAAAACGAATACATAAAGATAAGGAAAGAGTTGATTTAGCGAAAAAGACAGAAAAAGCTCCTACTCAAGAGAAAAAAGATGATAGAGAACAATTTAGATCAAAGAAGAAAAAGAAAAAACAATTGCGTCCTGAAATTAGTGAGGAAGATGTTCAAAAACAAATTAAGGATACCTTAGCAAGACTTACTACTAAAGGAAAATCAAAAGGTTCAAAACACAGGCGAGAAAAACGTGATGCTATAAGTCAGAAACATCAAGAAGAACTTGAAAAGCAAGAAGCTGATAAGCAGATTATAAAGGTGACTGAATTTGTTTCAGTTAATGAACTTGCAACTATGATGGAAGCTCCAGCTACAGATGTAATATCTGTTTGTATGAACCTTGGTTTACTTGTTTCTATAAATCAAAGACTTGATGCTGAAACCATGGCCTTAGTAGCTGATGAATTTAATTACAAAGTTGAGTTTATTAGTGTTGAAGTGCAGGAAGCTATTAAAGAAGAAGAAGATACAGATGATGAATTACTTCCTAGGTCTCCTATTGTTACAGTAATGGGACATGTTGATCATGGTAAGACATCTTTGCTTGATCATATTCGTAAAGCAAATGTTATTGCAGGTGAAGCCGGTGGTATAACTCAGCACATAGGTGCTTACAGTGTTGAATTAGATAATGGAAAAACAATTACTTTCTTGGATACTCCGGGTCACGAAGCATTTACCGCAATGCGTGCTCGTGGTGCACAAGTAACTGATATTGCAATAATTGTAGTTTCAGCAGATGATAATGTTATGCCTCAAACAGTTGAAGCAATAAACCACGCAAGTGCTGCTGGCGTTCCAATTATATTCGCAATAAATAAAATAGACAAAGCAGGAGCAAATCCTGAAAAAATAAAAGAGGAATTAGCTAATATGAATTACCTCGTTGAAGCATGGGGAGGTAAATACCAATCACAAGATATTTCTGCAAAGCAAGGTACAAATATCGATGCACTTTTAGAAAAAGTGTTACTTGAAGCTGAAATGTTAGATTTAAAAGCAAATCCTAATAAAAAAGCTTTAGGTACTGTAATTGAATCTGAGCTTGATAAAGGTCGTGGATATATGTCAACAATTCTTGTTGAAGCTGGTACATTAAGTATTGGTGATGTTGTATTAGCAGGAAGTTATTTTGGACATGCTAAAGCAATGTACAATGAAAGAGGAAAAAGAATCGAAGTAGCAGGACCTGCAACTCCTGTTCAAATCCTAGGATTAAATGGAGCACCTCAAGCTGGCGACAAGTTTAATATCATGGAAAGTGATAAAGAAGCTCGTGAAATAGCCAATAAGCGTGAACAGTTGCAACGAGAACAAAGCATGCGTACTCAGAAACATATTACGCTTGACGAAATTGGTCGTCGTATTGCTATTGGAAACTTCCAGGAAATCAATATTGTAGTAAAAGGAGACGTGGATGGATCTATAGAAGCACTTTCCGATTCATTAATAAAATTGAGTACTGAAGAAATACAAGTAAATATTATACATAAAGGTGTAGGACAAATCTCAGAATCAGATGTATTGTTAGCTGCAGCATCTAATGCTATTATAATTGGATTCCAGGTACGTCCTTCAATGAATGCTCGTAAACTTGCAGAAAAAGAAGAAATAGATATAAGATTATATTCTATTATTTATGACGCTATTAATGAGGTTAAAGATGCGATGGAAGGTATGTTATCGCCAGATATTAAAGAAGAAATTATTGCAACCGTTGAAGTAAGAGAAATCTTCAAAGTTAAGAAAGTAGGTACAATTGCAGGTTGTATGGTTAAAGAAGGAAAAATTAACAGAAATACTAAGATTCGTGTGATCAGAGACGGTATTGTAATTTATACAGGCGAGTTAGGATCGTTAAAACGATTTAAAGATGATGTTAAGGAAGTAGTTTCTGGTTATGAATGTGGATTAA
>JBHOSR010000075.1:0-12308 GCA_042584405.1 Bacteroidota bacterium | reverse complement strand
ATAATCATTTTTATCTTTAGTAATTGAAATTAATATAAATGCAATACTAATGGGGTGATAATGAAACAGGGCGGCAAACCCGCACTTAAATTTAACGCGGGACCGTTATAAGGCATTACTGTACACGCGGACAAAATAACCTAAATATTGAAAATATGAAACGTCTTTTTTTTATTTTTTTAATTGCTTTTCCATTCTTATCTTTTGGACAAACAAAAGGATTAAAGTTGGTGGAAACTGAAAAAGATTATTATCAGTGGATAACTTTCCTTTCTGAAGGGGATATTGATTGGTTAGATATACCTATTCAGGGAGTTGAAGGAGTTTCTTATAGAGTTATTGTTACAACCTCAGAAATATATAATCAAATTTATATTGAAACTGCTACATTTGGAACAGAAGGCTGTTGTAAGAAAATCACTGACAAGAGAGAGCTACCGCTTAAAGATGTATTTAAAGTATTTAATTTAAAAGGAGAAATAACGGGTATTGAATTTGTTGAGTGGATTCATTCTGTATCCTTTATTTTTAAAATTGGTAATGAAAAGTTTAAAGTAGAAGATATTCACATGGATGGACCTATTATAACTAAAATTTAACCAAAATGAATAAACTAACTCTTTTTATTATCTGTTTGACAAGCTTTTCGCAAATTGCAATTGGACAATTGAATCCTGATAATTTGAAAGTAGTCGAAAATGTCCATTATTTCAGCAACCAACAAGAAAAAGATACTTTTAGGTTAACACTTACTGGAAATTCTTTTATTGAAGGACAAATAAATTTTGAGATAATAAATTCTAAAGGTAAAAGAATTTATCACGAAACATTTAAATCGAAGTTTTTAATAGGTTATGGTTTAATGGAATTTGAAAAACCCACCGTTAGTGAAAAAACTAATTATATAGCTAAAAGAATGGAAGAGTTTTTTAATGAGTCTAACTTTATTGAACCTGCAATTCCCAAAAAAGAACAGTTTGACGAAGACAATTATAAAAAAGAGAGTTTCTATAAAATTCAAAAAAATGAAAAGTCTATCGGTTTTTCCTATGTGATAGGTGAAGAAAATATTAGAAGTATTACTGTTGTTGACGGAAAAGTAATCGTATTTTTTAACTGTTGTTAGATTATAACGCCTTATAACACGGCATCAGAAAAAATGCGGGGCGCAGTGGTATTTTGACAATTTTGGTTATCTTTAACTTTCGGTAACGGGGGATAGTGAAACAGGGCGCAAACCCGCACTATTTCTATGCCGGGAACGTTATAGGCAATAAAATTTTTAAAGAAAATGACAAGAGAAGAACATTTAAGATTTTGCAAAGTTTGCGAAAACAAAAGCTTTAATTCCCAGAAAGGAATTGTTTGTAAATTGACAGGTGAAATTGCTGACTTTGAAGAAAATTGTGAAAATTTCATTGGAAATAGAGATGAAATTGTTTCAGCTGAAGAAATAGAATTAAAAGAAAACAAAAAAAGTAAATTTTCTGACTTCTTCTCTTTGTTTGTGCCAACAGAAGGGTTTTTTATAACTCCAATTATTGTGGATATATGCTTATTCATATTTTTATTAATGGCAATAACTGGGGTTCATATTTTTGAACCTGACAGTGAAAGTTTGATAGCTTGGGGTGCAAACTTTAAATCATTAACGCTCGACGGACAATATTGGAGACTACTTTCAAATGTTTTTATTCATATTGGAATAATTCATGTAATAGTTAATATGTACGCATTAATCTATATTGGCTTATTACTTGAACCATTCATTGGACGCAAAAACTTTATTATCTCCTATTTAGTAACAGGTTTGGCTGCAAGTGTGACAAGTTTATGGTGGCATGACATTGTTATAAGCGCAGGAGCATCTGGAGCAATATTTGGCTTGTATGGAGTATATATTGCCTTAATCACAACAAATTTACTTGAGAAAGAAATCAAAAAGAAAATACTATCAAGTATGCTTTTTTTCGTTGGTTATAATCTGCTATATGGACTCAAAGGCGGTATTGATAATGCAGCCCATATCGGTGGACTAATTAGTGGTTTAATTTTGGGTTATTCTTTATTTCCTTCTATCGCCAAACCTGAAATGAAAAACAAAAACAATTTCATTAACTATTCCGTTATTGCTTCAATTTTGATAATTGCTTTTTATGTTGTTGTTACTACTCCGAATACTATAGGCGAGTATGATAAAATCATGAATTCTTTTGTTAAATATGAAGAAAAAGCAATGAGTTTTTATCATTTACCACAATTTTCTTCAAACGAGAAGTATTTAAAGGCAATAAAAGAAGAAGGCATACCCAACTGGAAAAAGTGTAAAGAAGCTGTATTAGAAATTGAAGCAATTGAAAATTTACCAGATGAGTTACATTATAATGCTCAGCTTTTAAAAAAGTATTGTGATTTTAGAATTAAAAGTTTTGAATTAATGGCTCAGTCTTTAGAAGCAAACACAAGAATGTATGACTATTTAATTAATTCTTATAATCAAAAAATAGAGTTAATTATAAAGAAACTGCAGGGAGAATTTATAAGTGATAGTTTGCTAAAAGAACCTGAATATCCCAAGTTTTCGGAATATACTGAATATACAGAAATACTTCAAACTGACAAGCTTTTTGTATTGAATGGAAAACCAGTTGATAATATTGATGATATATCACCTGAAGACATTAAATCTATTACTGTTTTAAAAGCTGAAGCGTCTTATTCATTGTACGGCGAGCGTGGAAAGAATGGAGCAATTATTATACAAACAATTTAAAAATTTTACAGCCTATAACAGCGGTTCTTATTACATGCGGGGGTTTGGTGGTTTGCTGACAAAGTTTTATCTTAGTAATGTGTTCAGCGGGGGACATTGAAACAAGGCGGCAAACCCGCGGACCGTTACACACAATGCGCCCTTTTCTGAAAAGGTAAACTGCTTTTCATCTTTTCAAGTTCATAAATCAAATTAATTTTTATATTGGTTTGACAGCTATTGCAAGTACGAAACTGTATCTTGTTTTGATAGTGAAAGTATTATTTCTATTCTTAGCAGTTTGATAATGTGTTTTATTGAGATTGGTTTGGTTGTTGTGACAAGAAAAAAATAATATGCCAACGCGCTTTACATCTTAGAATTACAGTTTAAAAAATAAAACACTTTTGCAGCAAAGCTGCAAAAAAGTTTTATCTTATTTGCAGTATTATATTTTAGTTTCTTTATTAGCACAAAATCTGTATATGCTTACTTATCAGTAGTTGTCCTCATATCTGGGCATTTAGTTTTATATTTTGTAATGTAATACTATAAAGATATTTTTTGTTACATTTGCTATAACAACAAGTTATATGCTATAAACAGAATTATTAAGAAAATTATAATAAGCCATGAATTCAAAATTGAGAACATTAGCATTAATTATTGTATTATTTAATATAATGTGCAACGAAACAATTGCACAAAATCATGACAAGCTTTATGATAAAATATTAAATACTGATATCCCAATAAGTAAAAGAATAAATACCCTTAACAAAATTAAGGATTCAGAAGTGCTTTTTAATTTATTAATTAAAACCTCTCCCAATGATGATATTAGGGATAATATCTTGAAAAGATTGCAAACATGGATGCATGACGATTATTTTTTAAATAACATAAATGAAATTCAAAATGTAGAATTATTAATATATGTATATAAAAAATCTGATAAAGAAGGATTTAGAGAAGCTGCTAAAAGAAGTCTATTCATACCAAGAAACCATTATGATCAAAATGAATTAATAGATCTTTATAATAAAACAGATGATGAAATTATAAAGATTGGTATTTTAAAAAGCATTAATGACCAAATTGCATTAAAAGAATTATATGAAAAAACAAACAATCAGAGAATGCGATCTTTTATTTTGAAAAATATTAATGATCAAATTGCATTAAAAGAATTATATGAAAAAACAAGCAATCAGAGAATGCGATCTCTTATTTTGAAAAATATTAATGATCAAAAATATATTATAGAAAAGCTTGAAAATTACTCCTTCGGGGCTTATAAAGGAGATGTATTAAACCTTATTAATGACAAAGGATTTTTGATTAATTGGTATGAAAATAAACACTACACAGGAGATACTCAGGATAAAAAAATTATTATTGGCAAGTTATTTTATGATGAATTGTTTTTAAAAAAAATAGTATTAAATGAAGAACGACATGAATTAGCATATACGGCAATTAGTTATATAACAAATGTTAGTATGTTGAATGAATTACTGATGAATCTTTCAAGTGATGAAAGGAATTCGTCTCAGCTCCAGGATGATCATTTTTTAGATTCAAAGAAAAAGCTTATATCTTTTCAAATATTTTTATTAAATGATATAGTAAAAAATCTTGGGAATATTTCATTTAGTGCGCTTAATCAATGTAGTAGTAAAGCATATACAGAAATTTCTGAAAACAATTTTGTCTTACCTTCTAATAGTAGCTTAGGTATTGGAAAGAGATACATACTGGCGAAATGTTTAATAACTATTTATTTAACTGTTGATAACAAAGGTTTAGATGGGTGTCAAGTAATTAATTTTGGTAATTTTGATTTCCCTAAAAAATATAGATTTACCTCTGATTATGAATCAGAGTTTGGCCAAATAGATTTAACTAAATTAATTGGATGTGTATTAAATATATTTAATCAAGATCAACTAGAACAATTAGTATTAAATAGCTCAAGCCAATACATAGTAAGATTAGAAGCTTTAAAAAAAATAACAAATCAACAATTTCTTAAGCAGATTGTTTCTCAAGATGATAATATTGAAATAAGAAAAAAGGCAATCGATTTGATTATTCCAAATGGGAATCAACTTTTTTTCAAAGAAATTGTGAATAACGAAGAAGATAAAGCTTGTTTAAGAGTTGCTCTTTCAAAGATTATTGTAGCAGAAAATATTGATTTTCTTAAAGAAATTGCTAAAAATCATAAACTGGAATATGTTCGGGAAATTGCAGAAGAAAAACTAACTTCTATAACTGATGAATAATACACGAATCTAGGAACTCCCTTTGATGAATAGGACATAAAAAGAGCATATAATGCGCGTTATACGTAATGCGTTGAAGGTGCTAAATTTGCATCTATTACGATTTGATAAAAATGCGCCTTGAAATCCCGCACTTCGTATACCACTACCGTTGACATAGTTCAATGAATAGATACCAATTTTCTAGAAAAAAGTATTCGACACAACTTGACATTTATTCTGCATACATAGAAACCTATTCGACTCACTTTGGCAACAATCTGCCACAGTTAGATGAACATCTGACTCACTTAGATGACAAATAAAAGCCTTTTGCAATCGCACTTGCATGCACATTTGCAATTTTACCAGACCTTGCACACTGCCCAATTGCAAAAGAGCATGCAATTCCAAACCAATTTTCCATTCTGGCAATATGGATTCCCTTCTAAATATTATTTTTTTTGTTTTTCATGGCTTGTTCTTATTCAACTTGACAAGTATATGGAATTAGCGCACAGTGTGTAACAGCCGTTCAGCCTACATCCGGGTGTTTGGTGGGTTCTTACAATTTAGTTATATTTGTTTCAGTGTCAACGGGTGACACTGAAACGCGGCGCGATCCCGCACGATAAGGCTACCCGCGGACCGTTATAGCCCATAATTTTTGTTCATTATGAAAACAACTTTTAAAACAATTTTAATTCTTGCTTTACTATTAAACAGTATTTTGAATGGAATATGCCAGAATAGACCACACTTTGTTCATAAAGATTACATTATAAAATATGAAAATATAGAATTCAATTTTGAAGATTCTATTTACCCCTTTACAGTTTTTATAGAACCTAATGGTTATTTCTATTTTATGACCAATTTCGTTGAATCTTCGCATCCTGGCATGACTACTATAAGACTCATGGATAAATCCTCGAATGTGAATTATGTAGACACATTTGTTAAAAATTCAAATGAAGTTCTAAAAATTGAAAGTTATTATCCTAAATTAATAAAACATGATAGTTCAATAATTAATCATTATTCTCATGAAATGAATTTGATGAAACTTATTAGAGAACTTGAGTATTCATATATAAATTATAATTTAAAAGAACCTAACCTCTATAAAGATAGCGAAACTGAAATAATAAGAGTCATTGCCCCAGAAGAATATTCTGGAGTTCCAAGAGATTATTCTGCAATTAGATTGGATCTTAAATCAAACAAATTGTTTTATTCAAAGGGTGTTTTTGACAAAAATACAAAATACAAAATACTTGAAACTGATTCATGTCTTTTGAAAGAAAAAGATGTCAATAAAGTTAAAGAAATTATTGACCAGATTGATTTTGAAGATGAATACTATTTTACAGAGTTGGGTTTAGACTATTACCCTAAATTCTTAATTGAATATAAAACTGGTAATAATTATTATGTACTTGAGAGAGACTTATCAAATAATAGAAGAGATAGCTATCCTGAATTATATTTTAAATTATTTTATCTACATAAAAAATATATAAAACAAAAATAACAGGCTATAACACGCGTTCAACAAAAATGCGGGGTTTTGTAGTTTAGTATTGTTTCTTTACTTTTATGTTTCATTATCAACGGGTGATAATGAAACAAGGCGGCAAACCCGCACTATTGTTAACGCGGGACCGTTATAGCGAATTTTTACAGGCACTTTGAAAATAAGACAGAAAATGATTAAACGACTTTTTATTATTGTTTGTGCATTCTTAGGTTTTTCATGTGAAAGTGATAAATCGAATGACATGACTTCAAAAATTGAGAAGAAATTAGAATACGCATTGAATAAATTTGAATCTAAGAATAATGCATTTGTGGTTTCAATTTTTCACAATGACACTTGTTTAGTTCAAATTGTACATAGAAGTTACATAGAGAAAACAAGACAGCAATTTGACACTTTCGGTTTTGCACTTAATTTATCTTTTGATACTACTTCTCAACAAGAAACAGAGTATCTTGAAAAATTCAAGCAACTTGACATTTCAAAGAAATTTGCACCATACGACTGGGATGGAATACCATGCTATGCAATTGACTTTGCTATTGACACGAAAAGTGCAGCTAAGATAACAGCTTTAATACTGAAAGACCTTTATGGACTCGATGAAAGTAGTAATTTGAAAATAGAAGTCGTTAATCAAGGAAAACTATAAAAACTCGCTATAACAGCGGGTCAGCATCAATGCGGGTTTTTGGTGGGTTCTCGTAGTTTTGCTATATTTGTTTCAATGTCAACGGGTGACATTGAAACACGGCGGTAATCCCGCACATAATGCTACCCGCGGACCGTTATAAGCAAGCCTTAAAAAATATTGGATAAATTGTTAATTTCTATAATCTATTTAAAATGAAACAAATCTTGTTTTTTCTTCTAATTTCACTTAATGGTTTTTCCCAAGTCGTTGACACAATATATTTTGACAAAAATTGGGAATATACTAATTCAGATCAATATTATTATTACAGGGTTTCTGAAATACTTGATTCGACTATTAAATTTTCAGATTATTATAGAAATGGAGTCATACAAAATACAGGATTAATTGAATTGGACACAAGTTTATTAAAATCTGGATACTTAAGTAAATTTATTGGTCCAATATCATATTTTGATAAGAAGGGAAGGCTTCTTAGAAACGAAATTCATAGACCCGATCTTTATTTAAATTTAATTAAAAAGTATTATGACGATTCTTTAAATATTGAAGAGGAAAAATTCTCAAAGTCAGTTTTAGTTTTATATTATTATAAAAATGGTAATATCAGGGGAAAGGGATTTTATTTAGATAGTGTTTTGCATTATAAATGGTCATATTATTTTAAAAATGGAAATATATACTCTAGTGTAGAATATGACAATGGTATTATTAATGGAGAAGTATGTTATTATGTTCGTGGAAAATTATTTAATATCTATGAATATAAAAATGGAGAAAAGGATGGAAAATATATTCAATATAATCCTAAAAAGGGCTACTTAGAAGCAACAGGTTATTATAAAGAAGGGAAAAGGCATGGGACATTTCAATTTATAAATGATAAAGGGATTATAGTAAAAACAGGCGACTATATAGAAGGCAAAGAGCAAGGTGCATTTAAGTATTACACCAGAGATGGAAAATTAGAGACAGTTATAATATTTAATGAAGGGAAAATACTAAAATATGAATATTCCAAATAAGGCCAGCTTATAACAGCAAGTCAAAATTAAACGGGGGTTTTGGTGGTTTGCTGACTAAATATTATATTCGTTTAAGTTTTCAACGGGTGACCAAGAAACGCGGCGGCAAACCCCGCCAAATTTTACTTGCGAACCGTTAGTGGTAATGGCTCGTTAGGTTTTAAAATCCCAAACTCCAAATTTTAAAAATGCTTTTCTACTTTTCGGTTGACACGGTCGCAACGCGCCCAAAAAGTGTTTAAGGGGACAAAAATATGTTTAAGACTGAGTCTTTCGAAAAGCTTTCCTGGACACAGTTCCAAAAATTGAAACTACTCCTATCCTATTTCGCATATTTTTAAAATTTGTGGCCCTGACAATAATTACGTCATGAAAGTTTCTTCGAAACTTATTTCACCTTATAAAATGAATTTTATGGCGTTTTTTAGACAGTTTTTCTCTGGTTGACACCAGAATACTACCTAAAAAGTGAAATGAGCCACAACCACTAACAGCAGGTCAAAATTCAACTGGGTGTTTTGTTGTTTTCGATCTTTGTGCTATCTTCATGTTTTTATTAGCGGGTGAAACCAAAACAGGGCGACGATCCCAGTCAAATTTTACCTGCGGACCGTTAACGTTAATTGTTTAATTAAAAATTCTAATGAAACTTAAGTATTTTATTTTAATTGCAGTATTTCTAATAATTGTTCAAGTTAAGGCTCAGGAAAATTATAGAAAAGATTGGTCAGCTGGTAAACTGACATGGAATGACTTTACTGAAAATACAAATGAAAATACTTACAGCTCTGAACTAAAATATTTTCTTGGCTATGAACCAGACAAACAAAAATTTGACGGAGTGAAAGTTGCAAGGTTTGCTACTTTTGGATACATAGACAAAACATTATCTTGGGTGAAACCTGAATTCAAGACTGAACAACTTTTAAAATACAACCAAGTTCTATTTGATATTGTAGAGTTGCACAGGCGGATATTGCAATATGAACTTGACAGATTAGATAGTCAATACGGAGCATTAGATAAGTTTAATTATATATACCAAGTCTGTTCAAATCAAATACTTCAATTTCAAAATGAATCTCAAAGGGGACAATTAATTGATGTAATTAATGTTTGGGAATTTAAAATTGCAGAAAAAATGAAATCCTATCCTTATTACAATATACCAGAATTTACAAAACTACCATTTGGATATAGTTTACATGCAGGAATAGGCGGTGGAGTTTTTACAGGTTCCCTTGGAGAACATTTTTCTCCCACTTTTAACTTTATGTTTGGTTTTGAAGTTGCTTATGGAAACTCAATTCTATTTCTAAATGGAACATTAGCAGGCGATAATGTAGTTAAAGATTATTCAGGAAATGAGAATTGGTATAAAAACCAAAGTGCATTTGTTGCAATAATTGATGTTTCATATGGTTATGCGATAATTGATAATAAAAATATAAAATTGAGCCCATTTGCAGGTCTTGGAATAACGGAATTAACGGGTTCTTCGCAAGATAATGAAGATGAAAGCTTAAGATTAGTAGATTATAATTATTTGGTTGGTCTTAACTTTGATTACAAAATAGCCAAGAAAATAAATTTAATTTCCAGTGCATTTACTGGAGTGAAAGAGCAGGTAGAAACATCTATTCAAGTGAAACTATATGTTTCAAAAGCAAACTTCTATGATAATTTGAATGGTCATTCCATTAACTTGACAATTGGATTATCTGGTTTTGGTAATTTTATTAAATTAAATAATTAAACAACAAACGTTAACAGCAAGTCATAAAGCATACGGGTTTTAGTAGTTTTTTGACAATTTTAGTTATCTTTAACTTTGGTTAGCGGGGGATAATGAAACAGGGCGAAAATCCCGTACAGCTTCATACTTGCGGACCGTTATAAGTAAGGCGCCGAAAAAAATCTTTGACAACTTCATCTCGTTTTGACAAGTCTGTAAATCAAATTATCTTTCTTATTGGTTTGACACATCTTGACAATTAATGTACTTATTTCAATTCGTTGCGGTTTGGCAGATTGTTTTTTTTTAGATTGGTATGGTAGGTATGACAAATAAAAAATTAGTATTCCAGCGCGCTTTTTGCAGGTTTTAGCAGCATTTGGAGTTTACTTAAACACATTGGCTGCAAGGCTGCCAATGTGTTTAATTTTATTTACTGCAATCCGTTGTGAAATATACATTTGAACTATTCGTTGTATCTACTTCAACTCCTGACGGAGGGAACGGAATTACCCATACACATACTTTTGCAAGGTTAGGATTATCAGAGAGATTAATATCAGTTATAAGAGTATTATTAGAAATGTCTAGGTTGGTTAAGAGGTTATCACTACAACTGAAACTAACTAAATTAGTATTATTTGAAATATCCAGACTGGTCAATTGGTTATTTGAACAATCCAGACCTGGTAAAGTTAAAGATGTCCCAGGCCCCGACGCCCCTTCCAGCATTGTTAAATTGATATTTGAAGTTACATCAAGATTAGTTAGTTGATTATTATTGCAATACAAACATTGTAGTTCAGTATTATTCGATACATCCAGACTGCTTAATTGGTTACCATTACAGTATAAATATTTTAAACTCACAAATGACTCTATACCTGTTAAATCTGATATAGCAGCACCATTAACATCTAATGAAGTTATCAACTCAGCTTCATCAGGGCTAATTAATCCATCTCCATTTGTATCCACACCTTTTTCAATAAGGGCAGCTAAGAAATTTGTATCCGGAATGTTAACAGGATCAGAATCTTCTTCTTCACATCCTGTTGCTATTAACAGAAGTGTAAGAATAAGTGGCAATAGAATTGATATTTTTTTCATTGCTTTAAATTTAAGGTTATATTCTTTTCTTGCTTGTAATTATCTACCTTCGCTATTATTTTTTAAAATGTCTAATGATCTGCAAGTTACAAACTTAGAGAAGCTTTGTCAATTAATTAACATCATTTTTGATTAAAATCTCACCAATCGGGTTTAAACAAAAAAGCAATATATCTATTCCCAACCCTAATACTAATTTTTTATTTTTCATAGTAATGTTTTTACCAACTTGAAAAGTAAAGTGTTATTTGCGCCCAACTTATAACATTGGGTCAAACTACATACGGGGGTTTTGTGTTTTGCAAACTAATTGCTATCTTCAAACTTTATTAACGGTGGATAAGGAAACGCGGCGAAAACCCGTACGTAGCTTACCCAAGGCCCGTTACAAATAATGCGCCCTAAGAAAATTATGAAAGCAACATATCATTAAAGTAAGTTCTTAAATCAAAAATCTTTATTAACGGTTTGAAAAAATAAAATGCTAAACTAAAGGACAGTTTAAGTAAGTTCTTTTCGTAGCAACTTGATAGTTAGTTTTTCGAGAATAGTTCAGTTGGTTTGATAGAAACAAATTTGTTTTCCAACCCGCTTTTTGCAGCTTTCAGCTGCATTTTTTAGTATCTCCAAGAAAAAGTTGCACATAAATTGGATAGAATTTTCAAAGAGTAAAGTTTATACTAAACTTTCACATATACGGTTGTTTCATCGGCTGAATATATTCCATCTCTATTTTCGTCCCACTTAAATGTCAATTGGTTACCACTAACAGAATATTCTGCTTTAAATGTAGCTCCTTCACAAAATTCGATCATATAATCATACTCTGCAGTTCCTGAGCCATACCATATGCAATCTCCATATGTCTGAGTTACTTCATCATAATCCGAAAATCCAAAATGAGTAAAAGTTAAGGTTAATTCATTACCGGAAACTGTAAATGTCCCCTTAACTCCTTCATCTACATGCCATTCATTGTTATCCTTCTCTAAAAAGAGCATTGTAAATGCGTCTTCAGTAAAAGTCAGAGTATTTTTAGATTCAATAGCGCCATCAGTAATGATTGCTTCCCAATTACCAATCAATTCATCTGGGATAACTTCATTCAAATTTTCACCTTCTTCATCTTCGCATGCAATGATGATTACTATAAATGCTAAAAGCAAAAGCCATACCTTAGTTTTCATAATATTAATTTTTCATTAGTTATGCAAAGTTACAATG